>JBCCXQ010000087.1:0-16249 GCA_039191365.1 Cyanobacteria bacterium P01_F01_bin.13
CCTGGCCACTGCCTCTGACCTCTTCTACAAAGAAGGCGTCCAAAACGTTGGTGTTGACCGCATTATTGCCGAGTCGGGCGTTGCCAAAATGTCCCTATACAACAATTTCAAGTCCAAGGATGAATTGATTGCAGTTTATCTTCAGCAGCAGGACGAATCCTGGGGTGCATGGTTTACAGGGCGAGTCGAATCCCTGGCCAATACCCCCCGTAAGCGTCTGTTAGCAGTTTTTGATGTGCTCCAGGAATGGTTTGAAGAGCCCAATTTTCGTGGCTGTGCGTTTATAAATTCTGTCGTTGAGCTAGCCAATCCAGAGCATCCTGGCTATCAGATATCCCTTAGACATCAGCAAGTTATTGCTGACTACCTGCTCAGTTTGGTCAAAGCAGCCAATCTACCCAATCCAGAAACCATTACGCAACAGCTTGTAATTTTAGTCAATGGAGCCACCATTGTGGCCATGATGGAGCAAAAATCCGATGCTGCCCAACAGGCAAAACAGGCCGCCTCTATTCTGATCGGCAAGTAGAAAACGGGCAATCGAAAATGCTATTTACGATTACTTGTATATACCTGTAGTCCCAAAGATAGGGTAAAGCATATGCCTAAAGATGTTCTTGAAGAAAGGCGGCAATCTCTTTGTTGGTTAGGTTGTCTGGACGGATCTGTAGTGGGCTCATGGGTGGGATTGGTTAGGGGTTTGCACAACTATAAAGTTTCAGGTGTAGGCGGGGAATGGAGAATGAAGAATCTGGTAGGGGCTGTGCCAGCCCGGCGGGCTTACACAATCTGCAGTGCATGCAGCTTGGCATATAGACCATTCTGTTGCAGCAGCTGATGGTGATTGCCGATTTCTTCAATTTTTCCTTGGGTCAAAACCACAATGCGATCTGCCTGGCGAATGGTGGAGAGTCGGTGGGCGACTACAAATGTTGTGCGTCCCTGCATCAGCTTTGATAGGGCGGCTTGAATCATGGCTTCAGAGGCGGTATCGAGGGAGGCGGTGGCTTCATCTAAAATCAGCACTCGCGGGTCGCGAATCAGGGCACGGGCAATGGCGAGCCGCTGGCGTTGTCCACCGGAGAGGCGCGCGCCATTTTCTCCGATGAGGGTGTTGAGACCGTGGGGTAGCTGGGCAATAAAGTCTTCTGCATAGGCATCCTGGATGGCTTGTTTTAGCCGGGTATCTCCTACGGATTCTGCACCGTAGAGTATATTGTCGCGGACGGTGCCTTCAAACAAAATAGTCTCCTGGGCCACCACCGAGACAAACTGTCGGTAGGTGCGCAAGTCCAACTGGTTCATGTCCTGGTTGTCCAGGAGAATTCGTCCCCTGGTCGGTCGTAGAAAGCCGATTACCAGACTGATCAGGGTGGACTTCCCTGCACCGGAAGGACCCACTAGGGCAATGGTTTCTCCTGCGTTTACCGTCAGGTTAATGCCTTGTAAGGCCGAGGATGTTTGCTCTGGATAGGTAAAGCTAACGGTCTCAAACTGAAAGGTGCCGGTGACGTGATTGATAGCGTGTTTACCTTGGTTGGATTCTAAATCGGGGCACTCTAGCACTTCCCCCACGGAGGAGATGGCTTCTAGACCCGTTGCCATTTGGGGGAGAACGGCTAAAATCTGGGCAACGGACTGGGTCAGGGTATCGAAATACCCGGTGAGCAGTACGACATCGCCAGCGGACACGTTAAGCCGCCCGGTATAGGCCAGGTAAGCGGATGTTAGCAGGCAGACGGCATTAAACAGCCGCAGGGTAATCCAGGTGGAGGCATTGGTAATGGCGTTGATGCTGTCTAACCGCATGCCCGCTTGTTTAACGGCGTCCAGCCGCACATGGGTACGTTGAATTGCGGTGGATTCGGCCCCATGGGCGCGGGTGACTGGAATTAGCTTGATCATTTCTGACAGGTGGGCCGACATGGCTTCTACCTGTTTACGAAAGACGGAGTTGCGATCGCGCATTGGCCCCCGCAGCACTCGGATAATGATCGCCGCGGCGGGAACAGTGGCTACAAAGAATAGTAAAAACCAGGGAGCCCGTTGGAACGTGACCGTGATTGCGATCGCAATGGTCAATAGCGCCGCTGGAATAAACTGAAAAACATCCCGAGTCAGCTGTTGAACCTTTTCCACATCCTGCAGCAGTTTGGCCTGAATCGCCCCCGTGCTACGACGATTGTGATAGCTAATAGAAAGCTGTTGCAGCCTGAGGGTAATGGCCGAGCGCAGGTTTAGCTCCATTTGGCGAGTCGCTGCACTCATGGCCCAAATATGCAGATAGTGGGTGGGCAAATTTTGAACGATACTGACGATTAGAACTGTGCCATTTAGCCACAGGGCCGAGAGATTGTGCTGCCCAGGCTGGGTCAAAATATCGATAATGTTGGCAATAATCAGGGGCCGAATCCACTCTGGGCTGTGCTTAATCACAAAAAAGCCAAAAGACAGCACTAGCTTTTGCCAGTCCTGGCGATAAAGCAAACACAGTGTGCGCAGGGGAGCCTCACTGCGATATTGAAACCCAAGTCCAGCAGGGGAACTTTCAGCAGCAGGAACCATGGGCATCTAAAGAAAAGCAAAACACCCTATTACCTTAACTTGTATGGCCATGGGCAAACCCGTCCTTGGGACCCGTGAAACAAAACCACAGCAACTCGGTTTTTAACCAAAGCTTCAGCAAAAGCAACCACTAACTTGCCAATAACTTCAAGTTAGTTAGTTAGCCTAAAGGCCAGAGCTCGCAAATGTTCGGATACGTGAGAACATTTGTGCGGCACATTGGCACCCAGCGCTTTTGGGGATACGCGTTGCTCTGACCAATGTGATCAATGCGACATAAGGGCATCTGCACCCAATAGTCTGCTTTTATAAGGGAGAATAAACTATTTTGAATAAACTGCTCATTGCCGCTGGAGCCACCCTCTCAGCTATCAGCGTGATAGCTGCAGCCCCTGCCCAAGCGGGTACTCTGACCTTTGGATTGGAGGTAGATACGTCTACCCAAGTGACCTTTGGTCCATTTTTAGCAGGCCGCACCGTGGGTGGTATTACCCTACCCGACAGCATTAATCTGGTCGCCAATGATGTCACAGAAAGTTTTACGGTTTTAGACGATCCCACCCAGGTTACCGATGGCGACATTGAACTAACCTACGACATGCTTAATGGTGTACTGGAAGATTCCTACAGCGCCCCATTGCAATCTTTACTGGATGGATTTGGCCTGACCTTCGATCAGGTTCTACAGTCTGTTGATGACATTTTTACGGTTACTCAATTTAGCGGTACCGGACTGCTGACCTCCGATTCCTCCGACCTGATTGGTAATTCTAATAATCCGAGTCCATTTAATATCACCTATGCAAACGAGACTAACTCTGTTGTCGTTGATGGCTATGCCCCTAAGGTAGCCCTAAGCTGCCTATCGGCCACCTGCGACATCACTGGCAATGTTAGCTTTAGTGTAGGTCTGGTCATTAGTGAATTTGTTACCTTTACTAGCAGTCTCCTGGCCGACTCCAGCGTTACCCTTACTCCAGAAGCGACCACTGCCCTGGGCGGTTTGCAGCAGTCGGCGGTACTCCTACAACAGCTTGATCCATCCTTAGAAGTGTTAGATTTGGCTGCAGTTGTTTCAACTATTTCAGCAACTACTGAACTGTTGGAGGTCAACCCCAATGATTCAGTTACGGATGTAGAAGACCCTACTGTAGTAGAAGAGACTACTCCAGAAGAGCAACCCACACCAGAAGACCCTACTGCAGGCGGATCGATTACTCTGGAGACAGGGCCAATCACCTTCCCATCTGATGACGCAGGTGATTACAATGACGCTCAGGACGTACCAGAGCCTTCGATTATGCTGGGTATTTTGGCGACTGTGGCGTTGTTTTCTAGACAACGTTCCAAACAAATAGCCACTCGATAGAAAGAGTATACAATTGCTGGTGTAAAGGATGGATCGATCTGCTGAAAGTGATTGTGTTCATGGCTTTCAGATTGAATTCCACTGAGAATCAGCAATTGTATGATCATCCATCAACGTGTGTTGCCACTAATGATTCTCAGTGGTAACACATGCTATAAAAATTGTGTTCTCAATTTTTCCATTCCATTCTTCCGTGAGTTGTTGGGAGGGGATGAGATAGGTATTGTCTCTGGTAGATCCAGCTCACCTTCCGGATTATTCTTCAGCAGCTTTGTAGGCGGCCCAGCCACCGTGGTGAGAAATGTCGGGCCAGTTGTGTTCTTCAATCAGGGCCTGGGGATAGAGCATTGCGATCGCACTCCCTCCACCCTCTAAACTCACCTCCGCTGGATACATATTGGGCGGCTCTGTTGATACCAAATAGTCGTATTGCTCAGCGTTCAGCTCGTAGAGTTCACCAGGGATGGAAATCCCTCCGGACTCCACTGCATAGATACCGGGATGCCAGCCATCCTGGACAGAATGCAGACGATAGCTAGTGGTTGTTTTTGCTTCTCTTAGAAAGGTGGCAGATTGTAAATTGTCATGGTCCGGCTGTCCGCGCAGGGCTGATCCACAAATAAATACCACCTGAGTTCCGTTCTCGGCCATAGATGCGCTCTCCTTGAGGGTGACAACTTTAATTAACCCTATGGGGTTTTATTGCAAGAAAATGTTGATATTCATGAAGCCCGCTGGAAACACAGTCCCCACAGAACGGTATACATCAGAACATTTTTCCCGTGATAACTCCCCTTAAATATAGTTTGTAGTTTGGCGCACACAACGATCAGGAGACATAGGGTGTCGGAACACAGCGGATATATTCAAGATCCTGATGAGACCGTGGCGGATTTGCCACCGGAGCCAATTGTTGCAACGCCGACTGATTTGGTTTACGGCCTGGAGGATAAACCACCGCTGCGAGAAACCTTATTTGCTGCCTTGCAGCATGTTCTGGCCAGTTTTATTGGCATTATCACTCCATCATTAATCATCGGCGGTGCCTTAGATTTGGCTCCCCAGGACCGGGCCTATCTAATTAGCATGTCGTTGTTTGTATCAGGGATTGCCACCTTTATTCAGGTGCGACGGATTGGTCCGGTGGGGTCTGGATTGTTGAGCATCCAGGGCACCAGTTTTGCCTTTATTGGTCCCATTATTGGTGCGGGGACGGCAGCCATTGCTGGTGGAGCCACCCCTACCCAGGCGTTGGGACTGATTTTTGGCATGTGCTTTCTGGGCTCATTTATTGAGATGATCTTTAGCCAATTTTTGAATGTGATTAGCCGGATAATTACCCCCTTGGTCACGGGCACAGTGGTGATGCTGATTGGACTGACACTTATCAACGCTGGGGTGCTGGCCATGGGAGGCGGTGCCCTGGCTAAACAAAATAACACCTACGGCAGTGCCCAGAATCTCTTTTTGTCCCTGCTGGTACTGGTGATTATCATTGTCCTCAACACGAGTCGCAACAGCTTTTTGCGAATGGCCTCCATCGCCATCGGTCTGATTGTGGGTTACGTTATCGGTCTGGCCATGGGAATTGTTGACCTGAGTCGCCTTAGTCAGATGGCAGTCTTTACGGTGCCCATTCCCTTTCGCTATGGCTTTGGTTTTAACCCGTTAGCCTTTATCCCATTTGCATTTTTGTATGTGATTACCACCATTGAGTCCATTGGCGATTTGACGGCCACTTCAGTAGTGACGGGTCAACCTATTCAGGGAAAGACCTATTTTCGTCGTATTCGAGGGGGTGTTTTAGGCGATGGGATCAATTCCTTAATTGCGGCCTGTTTCAACACATTTCCCAACACCACCTTTAGCCAAAACAACGGTGTGATTCAGCTAACGGGTATTGGCAGCCGCTACGTGGGTTATTTTATCGCTGGTATTTTTACCCTGCTGGGGTTGTTTCCCATCGTCGGTGGTATCTTGCAGGCCATTCCTCAGCCGGTACTGGGGGGAGCCACAATTATTATGTTTGGCACTGTGGCGGCTGCCGGTATTAAGATTATCTCCTCCATTGAGATTGGGCGTCGAGAGACCATTATTTTGGCCGCCTCCCTGGGGTTGGGCCTGGGGGTTACCTTTGCTCCGGACCTGCTGACGGGGCTACCCCCTTTAGCCAAAAATATTTTTGGCTCCGGTATTTCCACCGGTGGCCTGTGTGCCCTGGCATTGAATATTTTGCTCCCTGGTGAACGCCGATAGGGCGGGAAAAATCACTCCCCAGAGAATTTAACGTAACTGTCGTTACAGATAGTTGGCAGTGTCATTTATACAATCAAATATTAACCAAAGTTAAAGACGGGGTGAATGCTCACTTGTATAGCTAGCCTATTGGCTCTGTCTAAATGGACACACTGCTTATGTCGAATACCATTGCATCTACTACTTCTGCCATTGCGGTCAATGGGGAGCGCCTCATGAAGATGATGACCGATGTGGGAGCAATTGGGGCCTTACCGAATGGAGGTGTGCGCCGTCTGGCCTTTAGCCCCGAAGACCGCCAGGGACGTCAGCTGGTACAGACCTGGATGGAAGCGGCTGGAATGACTGTCACCATTGATGCGGCGGGCAATATGATTGGTCGCTATCCAGGGCGGTTTCCCGATGCTCCGGCCGTGGCCACTGGCTCCCATCTGGATACGGTGCCCAATGCCGGCATTTACGACGGCACCTACGGAGTATTGGCGGGGGTGGAAGTGGCCCAGACCCTTCACGACCATGGCATTCGCCCCGATCATCCCATAGAGGTAATTGTGTTTGCCGATGAAGAACGTACCATGATCGGCAGCAAAGCCATGGCTGGAAAGGCCAGCCTGGATCCAAATTTTTATGACCATCCCCACTATGAGCCCATTGAAATTGGGCTGAGCTATATCGGTGGCGACTGGTCACAGCTAACCTCAGTCCAGCGGGATACTGACAGTCTGGCCGCATTTGTGGAGCTGCATGTGGAGCAGGGACCGGTGCTGGAAACAGCCGGTAATCCGATGGGGTTGGTCACGGGTATTGTGGGGCAGCGACGCTACTTGATTACCATTGACGGCAGTGCCAGTCATGCGGGCACCACTCCCATGCCCATGCGCCAGGATGCTCTGGTGGCGGCCTCCCAGATTGTTTTGGCCGTTAACCGCATTGGTTGCAATACCAGCGGTGATGGTTATGGAGAGCAGGTGGCCACTGTGGGCGCGATGAAACTGTCTCCCAATGTGGCGAATACGATTCCTGGTCGGGTGGAAATGACCCTGGATATACGGGACCTGTCCAACCCCCGACTGGATGCCATGGTGGCTGAATTAGAAGCGGAAATGGCTGAGATCGCAACCCAAACCCAAACCCAAATCCATCTCAAACCCCAGCTGCGCAATGAGCCTGTCCCCGTCAACTCCCATATCTACAACACCATTGCCCAGGTTTGTGACGAGCTAGCGCTACCGGTTAAGTCTTTACCCAGTCGTGCCAGCCACGATGCTCAAATCATTGCCAGCATCACCGATATGGGGATGATTTTTGTCCCCAGTCAGGGCGGCATTAGCCACGCTGAAACCGAGTACACCACACCTGAACACTGCATTCAAGGGGCAAATGTTCTGCTGCGTACCCTGTTAAAACTGGACCAGCACTATCGCTGTCCTGACGAAGCTGCTGCTGAAATTGTCACCGAAGTTGCCAGTGAAGCCAGTGCCATCAAGCCAAAATCTAAAGTTTAGTGGAACTTTTCCCCCTCCCTAGACAGCCATTGGTAGGTTTTATCCAGTTGTTTCCTAGGTCACATTTACGGCTGCTCCATGTTCACTAGTAACAGATATTACGAGTGTCAACACCCATAGTTGTACCTAGTTTCAACCCCTAGTTGTAGACCTCAAACCCACAGGAGACAACCCCCATGGCGGTTAGCGCTGATCGGTCTTCCCCGATAGCCCCTCAAGAGCAGCCTCCCCACACCCCATCGCCCCATGCTGCGCTGCAGACAGCAGCGGGTGTTTCTTTACGCTCCGTCACCAAAAAATATGGCTCCGTCATCGCCATTGAGAACATGACCCTGGATGTGCCAGCAGGAGTTTATTGTTGTTTGCTGGGACCCAGCGGCTGCGGTAAAACTACGGCGCTGCGTATGATTTCAGGCCATGAATCGGTCACCAGCGGCCAGGTGTTTATTGGCGATCGCTGTGTCAACGATTTGCCCGCTGCCAAACGGAACACCGCCATGATGTTCCAAAACTACGCCCTGTTTCCCCACAAGACCGTCTGGCAGAATGTCGAATTTGGTCTCAAGATGCAGCGGGTACCCCAGGCAGAACGACAGGAACGGGTAGCAGAGATTTTAGAGCTGGTGGGTCTAAGCCACACTGCCAAGCGCAAGCCCCACCAGCTTAGCGGCGGTCAGCAACAGCGCATTGCCCTGGCCCGTGCCTTGGTTACCCGGCCCCAGGTGTTGATGTTAGATGAACCCCTCAGCGCCCTCGATGAAAATCTGCGGGTGCGGATGCGGGGCGAGCTGCGCAATATCCAAAAACAGTTTGGCCTCACCTTTATTCAAGTCACCCATCATGTCGAAGAAGCCTTTTCCCTGTCCGATCAAATTGTGGTGATGAATCACGGCCACATTGACCAGGTAGCTACCCCCACCGAGTTATTTAACCAGCCCGCCTCCCAGTTTGTTGCTAAATTTATCGGCGACAACAACATTTTCACGGGCAAAGTCCTATCCTCCACTCCCCTTGACGACGGCAAAGACCTGATCTGCCTGGACATAGATGGTATTGGCACCCTACATGCCGTTGGCCACAGCAGCCAACCCGGCACCGACGCTGCCTGCTGTGTCCGCCCCGATCTCCTTACCCTAGAAAAGGACGCATCCTCTGCCCCCTCTGCCTCACCTGCCTCTCATTCTCTCCCCACTAATACTCTCACCGCTCGCATCACCCAGGTGGAACTCACCGGCTTTGTTACCCGTGTGGCCCTGCTTACTACCGCCACCGGCCAAACTCTACTGCATACCCTACGGACAGTAGATTGGGAAAAGCTTGCTCTGCAAGAAGGTCAGACTGTTTTGCTGAAATGGTCTGCCAATGACTGTGTTTTCCTAGCCCATTAAACAACGGCCTGCCGCCTGTTTAATCGAATTCACAGAGCTCACTGTTTCTAGTTCTAGGATTAATCTATGACTAAAATCACACGTCGTAAGCTGCTCTACACTGGTTTGGCCACTGGGGCTGCGATCGCAACAACCCGCTGTGCATCGTCTGCTCCCGAAGGCACCCCTGACAATCCGGCCCCGGGTCCCGAGGTCAACGCCAACAAAACTAAAGACGTCACCCTGCGCCTCATTGGTACTGGCGTTTCCCAGATCAACGAAATCCGTGACAAAGCCCAAGAAGATCTGGGCTTTAAGCTGGAAATGCGGGCATTGAGCACAGAAGAAAACAACCAGATTGCCATTACCCAGCCCGACCAGTACGACATCTTTGACGGTGAATATTTTAGCCTGCCTCTGGTAGTCCCCTCGGGCAACCTGCAGCCCATCGACGTCTCCAAAATCAAAGACTGGGACAAAATTGTTCCCTTCTTTACCTCAGGTAAATTCGAAGGCCTGCCAGTTGAAAAATCCCAGGGTACAGCCCCCTACAAGGTGATGTATCTGACGGGCGCTGATTCTAAGGAATTCTCGGCTACTCCCACCGACTTTGCCACCCTGATCCCCTTCCAGTACAACGCCGATACCCTGGGCTATCGTCCTGACCTGGTGGGTCGCACCATCGAAAGCTGGGGTGAGCTGTTTAACGAAGAATTTAAGGGCAAAACCTCCATCCTCGACATTCCCCAGATTGGTATTATGGACGCTGCCATGGTGGCAGAAGCCCTGGGTCTGATGAAATTTGGCGACAAGGGCAACATGACCAAAGCCGAAATCGACCAGATTACCGACATCCTCAAAGAGCAAAAAGCCAAGGGCCAGTTCCGTGCCTTCTGGAAAACATTTGACGAGTCAGTGAACTTCATGACGTCTGGTGAAGTTGTACTCCAGTCCATGTGGTCTCCTGCCGTAACTGCGGTGCAGTCCAAGGGGATTGAGTGTATCTATGCTCCCCTCAAAGAAGGTTATCGCGGCTGGGGCGGCGGTATCGGCCTCTCCAAGAATCTTAGCGGTATCGAGCTGGATGCCGCCTATGAGTATATGAACTGGATGTTAGAAGGCTGGGTTGGAGCCTTCCTCGGTCGTCAGGGTTACTACAGTGCGGCCCCTGATAATGCCAAGAAATATATGTCTGCTGAGGAGTGGGACTTCTGGTACGAAGGTAAGCCCGCTGCCGTTGACATGGTAGATCCCTTTGAGAAGACCCTAGCTAAAGCGGGTGTTACTCGTGATGGTGGATCCTTTAAGGAGCGCTTTGGCAACATTGTCTGCTGGAACTCCACCATGGCAGAGAATACCTATCTCGTTCAAAAGTGGAACGAGTTTATTGCATCGTAAGAAAATCTCCCCTCTCGGGAGGGGTGCCTGAAAGGCGGGGTGGATTTCGATCCCTGGTGCTAGTGGTCAACCCACCCCCTTCCCCCTCCCAGGAGGGGAGTGAGTTGCAGAACTTTTTTTCTCATGGCTAAAGCCTGGACTACGCTTAAACCCTATCTCCTTGCTACGCCTCAAGCGATCGCACTGGGGCTATTTCTCATTTTCCCTATTGTTCTGATCGGAGTTGTCAGCTTTTGGGAGTTCAATGGGTACTCCATGACTCCCGCCTTTACCTTTGATAATTACATTGGTATTTTTACCTCCGATGTTACCCTCAAGACCTATCTCAATACATTTAAGTTTGTCGGGTTAACGTGGCTGCTTACCTTGCTGATTGGCTATCCAGTTGCCTACTTTTTATCGTTTCACGTGCCTAAGCTGCGCTGGCAGGTATTGTTATTTTTACTGTGTACTATCCCGTTTTGGACCTCCAACATTATTCGTATGATTTCCTGGTTGCCATTGCTGGGAAGAGAGGGATTAGTTAATCAAATGCTGATGGGAGCAGACTTAGTCCAACAACCGCTGGAGTTTTTACTCTATTCGGACTTTGCGGTGGTGTTGGGTATGGTGCATCTGTATGTGATTTTTATGATTGCGCCCATATTTAATAGCCTCATGCGTATTGATCGCACGCTAATCACAGCGGCAGAGGACATGGGAGCCTCGGGATTGGGTGTATTTAAAGAAGTGATTTTTCCATTATCAGCCCCCGGCATTGCTATTGGCTCTATTTTTATTGTCACCCTGGTCATGGGTGAGTTTGTAACCGTGCGCCTGATGGGTGGTGGACAGGCAGCATCCATCGGAAAACTGATCCAAACGCAGATTGGTAGTTTGCAATATCCCTTAGCTGCCGCCAATGCCATTGTGTTATTGGCAGTGACGCTACTGGTGGTGATATCGATTTTGCGGCTAGTGGATATTCGGAAAGAACTATGAAAAAGCGCTCCCTCTCCTTCTATCTCCTGGCCGCATTTTTCGGGCTGTTTGTGATCTTCCTTTATGGTCCGATGATCACTATCTTTATTTTGTCGCTGCAGGGGCCAGAGGGTACTTTAACTTTTCCCGTACGTGGGTTTAGCTTCTACTGGCTAGGGCAGGTTTTTCAGGAGCAGCGAGTGGGCAACTTTGTCGAACCGTTCCAGCGATCGCTGGTGCTGGGAGGACTGGTGACAGCATTGGTGGCCAGTATGGCGGTATCCGCTGCGCTGGCTTTCCGCCAGCGGTTTAGGGGCTCAACAGTACTGTTTTATTTGAGCATTGCCAGCCTGATTGTCCCCAGTATTTTAATTTCGTTAGGGCTGGGGGTGATGTTCCAGGTGATGAAATGGCCCACCCGCTGGTACAGCTCTGGTTTGGGTGCCCATCTTACTTGGACACTACCCATTGCTTTTTTGATTATGTTGGGGATTTTTAATCGGTTTAACCCCTCCTATGAGGAGGCTGCCAGGGATCTGGGTGCCAGCGATAGTAAGACATTTTGGGAGATTGTGTTGCCGCTGATTGCCCCTAGCCTGGTGGGTGTCAGTCTACTGACATTTACCCTGTCCTACGATGAGTTTACCCGCACATCGCTGGTGTCAGGGCAGTACAACACGTTGCCTTTGGAAATCTTTGGGATGACAACAAATGTCACCTCCCCCGCCCTTTATGCCCTGGGCACATTAACCACCCTGTTTTCCTTTAGCTTGATTGCGGTGGCCTATATACTGTACAGACGTTTGTCAAAGCAGCGTCTGTCAGAGTAATTTAAATTAACTGTGAGAAACATTGCCTGCCATTGCATCTCAACTCATGTAGGCAAAGCAATCACACCGAGCTGTTGAAACATGGTTAGCTGATCTAGAACTTCCCATTCCTCAATAATCTTTCCTGCCTTAAACCGACTGAGAATCGTTCCATGTACATTGACTGATTTTCCAGTTGCAGGGATGCCCATAAGATCACCTTTATGAGTACCTGTTAACGTAAAACAAGTTACGGTTTTGTTCTCCTCAGTGGTCAAGTCATCAACCCGTATGTTTAAGTCAGGAAACGCTTTACGAAACATGCCAATAAATCCTTTCAGCCCATCCAGCCCATAGAATTCTTCACCAGGACTACCAAAAATATAGTCTGAATGAAACAGCTCATCAAAAACAAGAAAATTTCCTTGATTGATTCCTTCTTCGATATAACGACGGATGATTGTTTGGTTAGTGTTAGACATGGGTTCCTCCTAGTCAAAGACAAAGTGAAAACGTAAACATACCTGCTGCTAAAAATGCAGCCACTGTTCGCACATGGTTCCAAAAGCTCCAGTCGGTTAAATATCGCATCCATAGGGCGGCCCCATCCGCGCCTGACGCAGATACGCATCATCAAACCGTATGCCCCTGTTCCAGGGCCTGCTCCACCACATGACGACCGGTACCCCCTGTGGCTCCAAAAATGACTAGTTTCATGATGTTGGCTCCTAATCAATGACATCCTTAGCCTATGGAGATGATTAATTCTGAGCTTTCTATTTCTTGCGGTACTGTCATAATCTTGCGGGTAGTTGTCAAATATAGAATTTAGGAATTAGAGAGAGCAGGTCTAAGAATTGAGGTGCTAATGTCTTACGCTTCAATCCTTAGACCTGTTACGAAATAAGGGATGATAGTCAGGTGCATCTGTGACGCGTTGCCCCCATGCTGGATATCAATGAATTCTCAACAATGATCGTTTGCTAAGGGCGATGACAGGCCTCAATAGAAAAGCCTTTGACGAATTATTCTCCAGTTTTAGCCAAGCGTTTGAAAGGGCAACTCAATCAACGATAAACTCTTCTTCATTCTGCTCTATTTCAAGACCTATCCAACGTTTGATGTCCTTGGGATTCTATTCGATTTTGATAAGTCTCAAGCAAACCGGTGGGTGCACCGACTACAATCGATTTTGGAAATAGCCTTGGGCAAAGAACTGGTGTTGCCGAAACGTCAGATTACGAATATTAACGAATTCATCGAGAGCTTTCCAGAGGTGAAGCGGGTCATTATCGATGGGGTAGAACGTCCGATTCAACGTCCCCAGGATAGCTCCCGTCAAAAGCGGACCTATTCGGGAAAAAAGAAGCGAAACACTCGTAAACACATTGGGGCTAGCGACCAGGACAAACGTATTTTAGCGCTCACTCGAGTTCAAGATGGCAAGTTTCACGATAAGTGCTTGCTGGATGCGTCCATCTTGGTTGAAAACATCCCGAAGGATATTCCGATTCAAGTGGATTTGGGCCTTAAGGGACTCGAAGCTGAGTACGACAACATTGAGATTCCCCACAAGAAACCGAAAGGAGGCAAGTTGACGGATGAGCAGAAGGCTCAGAATCGAGCGTTGAGTGGAGAACGCGTCGTGGTCGAGCATGCCTTTGGGGGCACCAAACGCTATGGGGCTGCAGCGAATATCTATCGAAATCGAAAGAAAGACTTTGATGATCACCTGATGCTGACATCAGCGGGACTCTGGAATTTCTATCTCAAAGCTGCTTAACCACAACCAGATACGGAAAAGACCTCTGTCGTGCCTCATGCTTACTATTTCGCAACAGCTCTCTTATCTAATATTTTTCGTTATACGAAAAATATTAGATAAGACTATACCAAATATCTGATATCTACAAAGAAGGAATCAGAATCTAAATCATTCAGTATCCAATTCTGATACCACTTTAGATTGGACCTGCCATCTTCAAAGCAAACTCTTTTAGACTCTTCTACCCAATATTACCAGGAGGAATATCAGGAGCTTTTTCAGCTAACGCGCCTATTATAAGTGGTGCAGATGCCCCGATATTTAAACCTAGTAATGGACTTACTTGGACGTCAGGGCTAATGATATAGAACACTACTAACCCACCACCACAAAGCATCATGGCTATAGAGCATATCCAGTAAAACCAGGTCCTAATCCAGGGAGGACGTAGATCAGCCGGCACTTTCCTGATCCTATACATATTAAGTATTTCAACAAAAAAACCGCCAGTGAAGCCATACAAAAAGCCGAACGCGTACTTTAGCTCTATCATTTTTGATTAACTGTCTGAAATGTAGCATCCTTATACTTTACAATAGCGGAAAATGTCTTAAAATGCAGGGTTTTAGCAATTAAAACCCTGCATTTTAAGACATAGAGAAGTAATTAAGTCATCTGAAAGATTTAGACAATATCCGTTGACTTGAAGCTAAGAACTCTTGAAGGGTAACTTTCTTTGATATATGAGTATAAAGCTCTTCATCTAACTTGCCTTTCACCCAAGCTGTTCTTACTTGAGAGGATTTAGAAAGTATTCTTGAGACTATCTCTTCCGGAATGTTTGCTTCTTCCGAAATACCTCTTACTGTTCTGAAGTCATATTTTGGATTCTTGAGAGAATTGATCACCGCATTCTCGGCGATCTTCCAATCATTGTTGCTATCAAATTTATTAGCTTGATATTCAAAGAAAACTCTTTGAAGCTTCTCAGGGTAGGGGAAGATATTGAAGAAAGTAAAAGTTGCCAGTGATTCTGTGAAACTCAGTATAAAGTCAGTTGTGTCAGCATGAAAGTCATAGTTGTAGCCTGTATACAATGATAAGGTGCCAAGAATTTTACCTCTAACAAATAAGGGAAAACATCCAAAAGCCTCAAATCTATTTTCCTGAACCCATGCTTTATTTCTAAATTTAACAATTTCGTCATCGAGTGAAATTTTAGATAAGATTAAACGTTCCGTATTTGCTGCAACCCAACCTGCTAAACCCTCACCAAAATTAATAGGATTGTCGTCTCGTTTTCCATGGACGTTACTCGAAAAAGCCGTTGAAACAACTTTCAATATTTTCGTCTTTGGTTCCAGCAGCCTTAAAACTGCTGCTTGGAAAGCCGTTTCAGGATTTTTCGCCAATAATCTAGTTGCTTTTGTGTAGTAGTCAGAACCTTGAGTAGAAGGCCATGCAAACATATAATTGAGATATTGAAGGATCTTGGTTTGAACATCCCTCCTATAATTTGAAAGTGCATTTGCTAAGTATACAGACAACAATGTCAACCAAACAACATCATCTTTCTCAAAGACAAAATCTGTGGCAGGTAACCGAGTTTTTGAATCTAGCTTATTGATGATCCTAAGAACTCCGTAAGTTTTGTTTCTTCCATTTAAGGGAATAGCGATTGCTCCTTTCAAATAGCCACACTTTTCAGTGTATTTAACTTTTCCTAAGCCATCTAATCTTTCATCACCCAGGTCACTAGCGTACTGAGTTTCACCGTATTTAGAGTTTTCCCCTGGCATAGAAGCTCTACCTACAAAGCTACTACTGTCAAGCGGATATGCTTCTTCCTGAAACCAATCTCTATCAATCAAGTTCCCATACTTATCGTATCCTATAAATCCAAATCGCTTTAACAAACCATCTTTGTTTATCAAAAATACAGCAGCAGTTTGAGCACATAGTTTATTCAATACAACTGTCAAAGCATACTGGATTATTTTTAGCTTGGATTCATAAATATCATCTATTTCTAATTCTCTCTCTTTCAGGGGATCATCTACTTGATGATTAGCTGAATTTATTTTTTTTACTCGATGACTTGATATGTTTTCGCTGGCCTATATTTTAAGCCGGGAAACCTTCTAGGTGAAAGGGATTGGGGCGATGTGATTTTTGAGACTGACGCGCCAGTGGAAGTGCGTCCATATGCTCAACGACCCAGTCAAATAAATCAGGAAACTCATAATCAAACAAGC
>JBCCXQ010000088.1:0-15930 GCA_039191365.1 Cyanobacteria bacterium P01_F01_bin.13
GCTTGTCGGCTAGGGCTATGGATGAGTTGGAAAAACAGTGGCAACGATTGCCAGGATTAGAAAAATGGTTCGTTCAAATTCCCGTCACCGCAACAACATAGTATCAGGTAACTATTGGATGCTTTTTTCCTTGGACTACTCTAAGACTTCAACAAGCTGGCGGGCCAGGGCATTTACCAACCAGGGTTGTCCATCTGTTAACTCAAATACCAAATCTATGGCTGCATGGGAAAATACCTGCCCCGTCTCATCCGTATGCTGCTGATACAGTTCCGCTACTTCTTCTGCTGTGAAGTCTCGCATCGTAATCGACTCTGCCTTGATATTAAACGGACTCGACGTATTTAAGCGAGTGCTGCCTCCAGAGGCCACCTTATAGTCTCTAACATCCCGTAAACCGATCAGCGCCACTGCTTGGGGAAAAGATTTAGGGCGACTCCGAAATCCATTACGCAGTTGCCTTAACACGGATATCAGTGCGCCATTTTGTAACGTATCGATTTCATCAATAAAGAGTACTAGCGGTTTTGAAATAGCCTGACTCCACCTCGTCAGAGCTGCTTCAATCCGTTGCCCTGGAACACTATCAGGCCAGGGTGGAGGAAGACAATCCGTCGGTAAAAAAGTCTCAGCATCCCTACGCCAGCTATCTAATAAGGTCAACTCCATAGTCCCTGGCTCATGGGAAAATGGAGCCCCCAATTCCGCTGAAACCATAACCGCCGCATACTGTCCTGAGTCTGTCAGGGTTTGAGCCAAAGCCAGCATGGCCGTCGTTTTACCAATTTGGCGTGGTGCATGCAAAACGAAATAGCTTTCCTGGTCAATCAGTCGCTGAAGATTAGGAAATGATAAACGGTTTGTTGCCGAAAGCATGTAGTGCTTAGTCTGAACACAGGGGCCTATGGTATTGAACCAGCGAGACATAAGCTACTTAACGAATCAAAGCTCCAGACTACTATAGCGAGTCCAACTACCACCTGCCGTTTCGCGCCAAGCTCCCCAACCAGGTGGCAAATCAGCAATTTCTTTCAGTGTTGGATCAATGCCCACAATACAGCCCATGCCCACAACTTTTCCATCCTTAGGATGATCTGTCGTACCACAGGTAAAGGCCCAGGAATGATCATCTGAATAGTGAACTACCTGCAAAATGGGATGCTGCTCATCCAAAACCTGTCGAGTCGTAATTGCAGCCACATTTTTAGCTTGATCGAATGGCCAATCGTGGTTCATTTTGCTGATTGGATGTTAATTCCCTAAGACGATTCTGGATGGAAATACTCATAAATTTGTTGGGCTAGCTGGGGACCAATACCTGAAACTGCAGTCAACCGATCTACGCTAGCTTCTCGGATATAGTCAATCGAACGGAACTCGGCTAGCAACATTTTTTGTCGATGGTGACCCAATCCAGGAATTTCGCTCAGACGAGAACGCCGCATGCGATCCGTGCGCTTTTTACGATGGAAGCTGACGGCAAATCGGTGGGCCTCATCTCGCAGACGGCGTAATAATTGAACACCGGGCTGTTCTGCTTCGGTAGGCAAGGGCTTAGACTCGCCAGGCAAAAAGATCTCTTCTCGCTTTTTGGCTAGACTAACCACATGTAATTCACTCAGTAAATTCAGTTCTTTCAACACCTCAACAACTGCTGAGAGCTGCCCCTTACCTCCGTCGATCATGACTAAATCGGGCCAGTCTGGATTACCAATTCTCTCCTTAGAGGGATCTTCTGAATACTTACGAAACCGACGTCGAATCACCTCGGCCATGCTAGCGAAGTCATCGGAGTGGCCGCTGGTCACCTTGGGGTTTTTGATTTTGTAATGGCGATAGTGCTGCTTGGCGGGCAACCCATCCACAAACACCACCTGGGACGCCACGGCGTCAGACCCTTGAATGTGGGAAATGTCATAGCCCTCGATGCGTTTGGGCTGTCCAGGCAAATCGACAATCTCTGCTAAGTCCTGCATCGCCTGATTGTTGCGATCTGCAAATCGCTGGGTGCGGGCCAGTTCATACTGGGCATTGCGCTCCACCATTTCCACCAGCTCAGCTTTAGTCTGTCGCTGAGGCACTTCAATCGTAACCTTGCGCCCTTTCTGCTGGGAGAGAAACTCTGCCAATATGTCTGCATCAGGCAGCGGATACTGCACCATAATTTCGCTGGGAATTTCAACAGCATCCACCGTTGGATAATGTTCGTCCAGCACCCGCTGCAAAATTTGTCCTGGCGTACCGGATTGTGTTTCTGCCACAAAACCCAAGCGCCCTACTAAACGACCCGCTCGAATTTGAAACAGCTGAATGCAAGTATGCTGATCATCCCCAGATAGAGCAATCGCATCCCGCGAAATCGTATCGTCCGGTAGCGCTACCTTTTGATGGGCGCTTAGGGTCTGCAGCCCGCGAATTTGATCCCGTAGTCGAGCTGCAGACTCAAAATTAAGTTTTTCTGCCGCCCTTTCCATTTGAGCTGTCAATGCCGACTCCAACTCCTGTACTCGGCCCTGAAAAACCATGGCCACCTTCTGAACAATCTTGTGATAATCCTCCGGAGTAACCAGCTGTTGGCACACACCTGGACATTGACCAATATCGTAGTTGAGGCAAGGCCGATCCTTGTGCAAAGGCTGACGTCGCTGCCGCAGGGGAAAGATTTTTTTGGAAATATGCAGGGTGCGACGTAACAATCCTGTGTCTACATAAGGACCGTAATAGCGATCTTTCTTAGTCGTTTTGCGCCGCTTGCGGGTGATAAATATGCGCGGATAGTCCTCTGACCAAGTAATGCACAGGTAGGGATATTTCTTATCATCCTTGAGCAGCACATTAAAGTAGGGTTGGTGCTGCTTGATTAAATTGGCCTCTAGGGCCAGGGCTTCTGCTTCAGTATCAGTGACGATAAACTCGATATCCACCACCTGGGTCACCATCACGCTGATGCGAGGCGTATGGTGATGTGAATCCCGAAAGTAGGAGCGCACTCGATTACGCAAACTTTTAGATTTACCAATGTAGAGGATTTGATCATCCCCATCTCGCATAAAGTAAACGCCCGGTTCCTGGGGGATCTCCTTTAGCCGACTGTCGAGGCGTTCAGGGTCTTTAAGCAGCGTCGTTGCGGCAGCAGCAGAAGGCACTAACAGTTTCTCCAAGTCCTGTACTGGTGTTGCCTCTCTATTCTGCATACATATGTCCTGACTGGGTTGTTAAAACATCTTGAGCAACCCTTGCTGTCCGACCAAAATTTCCCGTAGCAGACTGATGATAGCTACCCAAATAATTGGGGAAATATCCACACCCCCAAACGGTGGAATCACCTTACGCACCGGAATCAAGAGTGGCTCAGTAGGCCAGTAAACCAGGTTAAACGGAAACTTTGTTGATTCTGCTTCGGGATACCAGGTCAATACAATCCGAAAAATAAACAGCAGTGTGGCTACTGCCAGCAACGGTCCAACAATCCAGTTGCCAACTGTGATACCTGACATGGCTACCTAACTCCGTAGAAGAACGCTCTGTATTAAGGATTGTAAAGCTTGAAAGGATTGCTAACAGCCATGAAGCCCAAAAACTTAGTAACACTTTGTAAAAGGAGTTCTTAAGGTTTTGAGCGGTGCTAAATTCTCTGCTTGCTTAGCTTAAAAGGCTTCTCAAGGTTAACGTTGCTCGATAGTATATTAATCAAGCATTACAAACGCTTATTGATTTAAAGAGTAGAGGCCATGACACCATCATTGACTAATTTTCTATTAAGCCTTTTAGCTGGCGCTGTCATTGTAGTTATCCCTATAACTGTAGCTCTTGTTTTTATCAGTCAGCGCGACAAAATTAGGCGCTAGGTGCCACGGGCAGCTGACTTAGATTAGGATTGCTTGTCAGTTTGTGGGCAATGCTTATCACTTCAACTGGTAGCTTTGAGTCGCGTATCTAATGTATTTGTTTGTCATAAGCTGCAGATAGTTTCGTAGTCAATGTTCTGTATGTATGCAAAAAATAGCGCAGCATATGCTGCGCTATTTTTTGTGGCTTTGCTAAGCTGACTTCATAAAAACTCAGGGTCGGACCTGTTCAAAATACTTGCCGATGACTGAGCCGATTGTGGAGTCATTGCGTTTGGTCGTGTGCTGTGGCGATGACCAAATGCTGATTTGGCAAAAAGACAAATCCAGGGTAGCCCGCTAGGATAGAATTGGTGGCTATGGATAGTCCAAACAGGCAAGATGCCTGTCAGAGGGCCACCACCATACGAGGAAGCAATTGTGAATTTTGGTACTCCTGTCCCGCTGCTGGTTGGATTAATTCTTATTCTTGGCGCAGTTGGGCTTTTCTTTCTAGATAAGCTCAAACCAGGTTATGAGCGCAGCTCTGACAAGGTGTATTCCATCTTGCTTCTGCTATCTGGCATTTTCTTATTGGCGCACCTGAATATGGAGCTACTTGCTTCCTTTCAGCAGGTGATGCTAGTGGGTATGTTAACCACGTTAATTATTAACGATATAAGCAAGCGAGAATCTAACCGCAACAGACCTGCCGAGCGGGATGCTGCACCACGACGCTATGACGAGCGTCCGCAACGTCGGGTGTATCGTGCTGAACTAGACGACTGGGATGCTCCAGGGCAACCGCGTATTCCGAGCGATCGCTATCGTGATGGTTATGGTGAACGCTATGAACCTCGTCCCTTAGACTCTCGCCCAACCTACGAAGATCGTCGTGCGCCTGCCCGCTTGCAGCCGGGAGGTCGTCCCGATGGTCGTGGCAACTATGCTAACGATCGTCCCGATGCAAATCGTGCCGATATTCGTCCAAGCGATCGCTCTGATAGTTTCTATTCAAATCCTCGATATGACGGTGGTGGCTCACCTCCTCCTAACAACCGTCCTCAGCGACCACCCCAGCGACCACCCCAGCGACCAGTAGAGCCACCAGTGCCAGCAGGTAATGGTGCTGGGCATAGTCTGGGTGGTGGTTTACCCCAACCGCCCGCTGATCTTCACTCCGAACGTCCTCCCATCAACGTTCGTCCCCGACCTTCTAGTTCTAATGAAGGAAGCTATACGGATTTTCGTCCCGCTGATGGTGATTCTGAACCGTCTCCCGATATTCCCCCCCCTCAGCCTCCAGCAAACTATTAATTGCTACTGCTTTCAGAAGCTTAGTCTTTTCATTAGGAAACCGATAGCATCTAAATTCTATGGCCAGAAAGAGACCGACCCAAGCCCATATTTCCAAACTTATCTCCAAGAGCCAGTCTGAGTTCCTTAGAGCTCGAACCAAGAAGCAGACTGAGTATTATATGGGGGCTAAGTTGATTGAGGTAGGTGTCAACCCTGAAAAGGCGATTTATCGCTGGAGTGTGGTTGATAAAGGCATGAAGGAAGAATGGACCTACAGTGCCTACTGGGACGATAGTCGGGAGAAAATCGAGGCTGAAGAAGGTAATGCTGGCTAGCAAGACCAGCAGCTTAGCCTGACTATCGAATTACTTCTTCTGCTTGTCGCAGTAGGATGCCGTCAATGGGCTGATTGAGGAGCACCATAGTAGTCGTTTCATTTTCTGAGAAACCTACTCGTTCATAGAACTGTTTTTGGTTGGTGGTCATCAGATAAACGCGCTCTACGCTGCTCATGTGGGGATGGCTTAAGACTGTTTCTACTAGCTTGCGGCCTAAACCAGCTCCCTGATACCCATCGTGGATGACCACATCCCAGATGGTGGCGCGGTAAATACCGTCAGAGGTGGCACGGGCAAAACCAATCAGTTGTCCTTCATGCCATGCTGTAACCACTGGACAACTGTGACTAATTACCGTGGCTAAGTCTTCAAGCTTTCGGTCAGCTGCCCAAAATGCAGATTGATTGAAGAGATCCTTGAGCTGCTTTAAATCTTTTGTCGCTAAGGCCTGGGTGTAGCGAAATTGAACATGCCGAAAATCCATGGGCGGGTGACGCAGAAAAGACCTCTATTTTTACGATACACAGGGTGATACGCACTAACTATCAAATTCATTGATACTTGGTATCAATAAATACAAAATATGGTCATGGCTACCAGGGACTGCCGATCAGGGTAAAAGCGGCCCAATAGAAAGGGTGACTCAAGATAGTACGGGTGTCATCGTTAAGGGCGGGGGGCATGGTTAGGGTGCCGCCTGTCCATGTGAGCTGTCCTGCTTCTACGGTGACATTGCCCTGCATCATGGCTAATTGAGCCTGTCGCAGTGCCTCTGCCCGCATGGTGCTGTTGCGCAAATTTGCATAAAATTCGGTCATTAAACCGGCGGTGCCCACATCGTCCACCTGCCACAGGCTAGCCATGGCTGTTTTAACCCCAGCCTGTACCGCTAGTCCGGCAAAGCCCAGTTCGGCTTCTCGACTACCTAAGGCTGTGCGGCAGGCGCTGAGTACTAGCAAATCCACAGGTGGATCGTTTAAGCGCAGCGTGGAAAGCTGGTTGAGGGTTAAACGTCGATTCCAAAATTGAATGTATGAGTTGCTGGGACTGCCTGAGCGAAACTCTCCATGGGTGGCCAGATGCAATATGCTGTAGGCCCCCTGCTGCCGATTTGCCAAAACTCGCTCAGGGGTGAAGGATTCATTGAGGAAAAATCGTCCGGGCCATAGGGTCTCAGCGATGGTTTTTAACTCTAGAGGGACTGCCGGTAGGTCAGGCTGGTCGGCAAAGGTGGATGCTCCTGCTGCTAAGACTTGGGCTGGTCTGATATCGCTGTAGTCAATATTGGTTAACCCGACGCTGGGCATGATGCCCAGGCTATAGCGTTCAATTAAAAAGGTGTCTCCATCGTGGAGGGCTGCTAGCGGTAAAGAGCGTAAACCGGAGGGCAAGACAAAGGCCAGGTGACTAATGTCTTGCTGGGCAAGGTGGTCTTCTAGCGGTGAAATCAGCCAGCTGTGTAGTCGTTGGGCTGGGCGCAAATAACGATTGCCTAAGGTAGGATTGGCAACGCCTCGCTGAAACCGCGCAATCGCTCTTTGCACCTCTGCTTTAGTAGTTTCAATGAGTAGACGTTGGGATGGGGCATTGGCGGTCACTATGACAAGCTCTAACAGGTGGTTTTCTTGATTGAGTTCCAGAATTTGTTTGGCTTGGGTGCGACTGTCGGGAACAAAGTCGATGTAGACAATTGCGGGGGTATATCCGGTAGCGATCGCAACTTGGTCTAGCTTTTGTTGCACCACTGGTATGGGGAGCGTGCGCTCGGTCTGTACCCCGAGGTATTGAGCATATTCTTGAGAGCGAGTCTTTTCTTTCCCAGCGAGTTCTTCAGCAGTGATTTCGGCATCGTCGAGGACATCAAAGAAGACATCATTCTCGTTATCAAACTCATCGTCTTCAAATTCACCATCCTCATTATCGCCACCGTCGTCATCGCCGCCGTCGCCATCGCCGCTGTCGTCACCGCCGTTGTCCTCTTCGACGTTATCGCCATTTTCGAAGTCATTACCCTCTTCGATACCATCATCGTTTTCGAAGCCATCGCTATTTTCGCCGCTGTCACTGTCTTCAACGCCCTCCCCATCATCAATATCGAGGGTGTTGTCCCCCAGGGAATCATCCAAAACGTCATCCTTGGCAGGGGGAGCGGTCAGTTCATCGTCGGTTGGTCCATCGTTAGTCAGGTCATTACAGTTGTCGAGGCAGTCAGTCGAGGCAGTCCCCGTTGTCACAATGCTGATGTTCCCTTGGGTAAAGGTTTCGAAAAAGGAGCTTGTGGGGGTAATGTTTTTGCCAGCTGAGATTGCGCCCACTGTCCCATTTATTCCAGCATCCCCCACCACAAAGGGTGTCTGACCAGCACCACCATGGGTGATTCGAATTCCCCCTGGTGCCAGTAAGCTTTGACCGGCCCCATTGGTGCTAGTCACCCGCAAAAAGTTAGTTGTTGTAATGTCAATCCCCGTCTGGGACTGAATGTAGTTAACCTCGATATCGCCAATGGCATTGATGCGCACATCATTGTCAATGAGCGGGGCTGATGATTGTAGGACCAGCCTGGTGTTATCGCCAGTTTGGGCATTGAGCGTGAGCACACTACTGGCAGTCGTTAAATTTTCACCGAGGTCAATGCCAATGCCAGTGCTGCTATTGCCGGTGATGGAGATTTGACCGGTAGCTGCATCCAGTCGAGTGTTGGCCCCGACTAAAACACCGGGAGCGCTGCCATGGCGTCCTACGATACTTAGATTGCCGCCATTGGTTTGAATAGAGCTGCCGTTAAACAAGGAAACCCCTGCTGCTGAAGTCAGCTGTTCCCCATTGCCATCAATGGTTAAGTTGCCGCCAGCGGTGTCGATTGAAACGCCAGTAATGGTTACTACACCATTGCCCTGGCCGTCTGTGTCAGCTCGTAATTGGAGATTTAACGGCGTGGAACCCTGGGGTGCGATCGCACTATTAATGGCGATATTACCCGCTGCCGCTAGCTCTAGCGTTGCCCCTGGACTTGCAGAATACGTTAATGGATCAATCAAGCTGATATTGCCATTGTCGGTGCCACTGCCCCCAGTTGAAACAACGACACTGCCGTTGGCCAAGGCCTGACTCAGAAGGTTCACATCCAAAACGGCGATAGAGCCCGTCGCTGTAAACGGACTCCCTGGCGTGAGATTGACATTACTGCCACGATTGTCACGAATCTCGATGTCAAATGGGTCCAATAACCACAAACCCGATGTACCCTGAGCTGCCGACACATTTGGCACCTGGGTCACCTCCAAAAAGCCGCGGCTGCTGGTTTCTACAAAACCACCGTCCCCGCTCTGGTCCCCACCCCGAGCCGATACATTGCCATAGATTCGGCTACTCTCCTCTGACCAGAAGATAATGTTGCCACCGACACCATTACTTTGAGCGTCGGCTGTGACGGTGACTGATGGTGCCACGTACAGTGCTTGGGCATTGGGCAATGGTCCCACACCTTCCTGGTTACCTCCAAACCAAATATTGCCGCCGTCGGAGCCCTGAGCAGCCACTATCTGACCAGCCAGTAACCCCACCTGTTCTCCCAGGACCTGCAGGTTGCCCCCGGTCATATCTCCAGTAGAGAGGACGGTGCCGACGGCCACATCCGCCCCTGCCAGGTGAATGCTTCCATCTGAATTGACTACTATTCCTGTTGCCGAAGCCACTGATGCATTGGTCAGTAAACCAGGCAAATCCAATGACCTTAAGTCAGTGTTTAATTGCTGAGGAGCCAAATCATAGCTCAATACTGACCCCACAGAACTAAGGCGGACGTACCCTCCATCTTCGGGGACTGCCGCTAGGGTTACAGAACCATCGGGGCTCAGAAGGCTGCCAGTATTGACAACGCTGCTACCCAATAAAGATAAAGACGCGCCAGCGGCAACGGTTAAGTCGCCGCTGTTAATCACCACTCCACCAGCATTAGCCCTAAATTCTAAGCCTGTAGGTTCCCCCACTAGCAGGGCATAATCCGCTGAGCCAATGGCTGGAAACCTACCATCGCCAAACGCAATGCCGTCTGCGGTTGTCGCCAAAAAGTCCCCCGGTAATGCCAGAGTGGCCTCTTCCCCAAACACAATGCCGGCAGGATTTAGTAAAAATAAATCAGCAGGGCTGCCCAAAAGCTGCAGCTGACCATTAATTAAAGATACGTCGCCGCCGTTGACTCGCCCCAGCACATTGGCCACACCTGCAGGTACCCAAAAACTGGCCCGTTCACCCGCCTCCAGATTAAACTGCTCAAACCCATGGAATAGATTTAATCCATCCGCCGATGTATCTCCACCAGTAATGCTGTATTCGGCTGCCCGTTGCTCAACCTTTGTGTTGCCTGTCGATACGATAGACTGTGCCATTGAAGGGCTAGCTACACCGATTAGTCCGACTGCCCCAATTAGGACTGCCCCATAACGCATAGTCCACACTCCTGCAGAACCTACTTTTCCTAGCTTGCCCATAGTAACTAGGGTCATTGGCTTAAAGTGCATCTCCATGCCAACGCCCAGAGCATTATTTCGAGTGGGGGAAACCGTCCCTAAGGATAGGGTTTTAGGCTTAGGATATCTAGATAAGATAGGTAACGGGGTATAGTACCCACACACTCGCCGTTTACTGCCCAGACATGCTGAAACGACTTTTAGGTGATCCAAACGCCCGCAAGCTCAAGCGCTATCAACCCGACGTTAAAGAGATTGCCCTCCTGGAGGAGGAAATGCAGGCCCTCTCGGACGATGAGCTGCGGGGTAAAACTGCTGAGTTTAAGCAGCGCCTTGAGCAAGATGAGGATCTCGATGATCTGCTTCCAGAGGCGTTTGCGGTTGTGCGTGAAGCGGGTAAGCGAGTCTTGGGCATGCGTCACTATGACGTCCAACTAATTGGCGGTATGGTCCTCCACGATGGCCAAATCGCTGAAATGAAAACCGGTGAGGGAAAAACCCTGGTGGCCACGCTACCTGCTTACCTCAACGCCCTGTCTGGCAAAGGCGTACACATCGTTACAGTTAATGACTACCTGGCTCGTCGCGACGCAGAATGGATGGGGCAGGTCCATCGTTTTCTGGGTCTATCAGTCGGTCTGATTCAGCAGGGCATGAGCCCGGTAGAACGGCGCAAAAACTATGCCTGTGACATTACCTACGGTACCAATAGCGAGTTTGGCTTTGACTATCTCAGGGACAACATGGCTTCTTCCATCGAAGAAGTAGTGCAGCGTCCGTTTAACTTCTGCATCATTGACGAAGTTGACTCCATCCTGGTGGATGAAGCCCGTACACCGCTGATTATCTCGGGTCAGGTAGATCGACCTCAAGAGAAATATGAACGAGCAGCGGACCTTGCCCGTCAGTTAGAAACTGAGACTGACTACGAGGTGGATGAGAAAGCCCGTAATGTTCTACTTACAGATGAAGGATTTGAAAAGGCCGAAAATCTCCTGGGTGTTACTGATCTCTTTGATCCAAAAGATCCCTGGGCGCACTTTGTCTTTAACGCAGTGAAGGCCAAAGAGCTTTTTGTTAAAGACGTCAACTACATCGTGCGTAACGATGAAGTCGTAATTGTCGATGAATTTACTGGTCGGGTGATGCCCGGTCGTCGCTGGAGTGATGGGTTGCACCAGGCGATTGAGGCCAAAGAACGGGTGGACATCCAACCAGAAACCCAAACCCTCGCGTCCATCACATACCAGAATTTCTTCTTGCTTTACGAAAAGCTCTCGGGGATGACGGGTACAGCCAAGACCGAAGAAGCTGAATTTGAAAAAATCTATGACATTGAAGTCACAGTTATTCCTACCAACCGAACCATTGCCCGGGCAGACAAGTCAGATGTGGTGTACAAGACTGAGCCTGCCAAGTGGAAGGCCCTAGCCCAGGAGTGTGCTGAAATGCATGAAACAGGGCGGCCTGTCCTGGTGGGTACTACCAGTGTTGAAAAGTCAGAACTTCTGTCAGGTTTGTTGCAACAGCTCGATGTAGAGCATAATCTGCTCAACGCTAAACCGGAGAATGTTGAGCGGGAATCAGAAATCGTTGCCCAGGCAGGGCGTAGTGGGGCTGTAACCATTGCCACTAATATGGCAGGGCGAGGCACCGATATTATTCTTGGCGGTAATGCTGACTACATGGCACGCCTCAAAATACGGGAATACCTAATGCCCAAAATCGTACGTCCTGACGATGAGCAAGGGTTTGGTGTGGCCAGGGTTGCCGCTGCTGGTGGTAACCGCACCAGTGCCAAAGGGTTCCAAAGTAACGGCAAGAAGCAAAAGACCTGGAAAGCGTCTCCCGAAATCTTTCCTACTGAGCTATCCAATGAAACCGCAAAGGCTCTAAAAGAGTCCGTAGCCTTTGCGGTTAAGACCTACGGTGCTCAAGGACTGTCGGAATTAGAAGCCGAAGATAAAATTGCCACTGCCGCTGAAAAAGCTCCCACCGATGATGCCGCGATTCAGCAGCTGCGCGATGTGTATAAGCTCATTTTGTCTGAGTATGAATCCTTTACCGATGCTGAGCATAATAAGGTTATCGACCTGGGAGGACTTCATGTCATTGGGACTGAACGCCACGAGTCTCGGCGGGTGGACAATCAACTACGGGGCCGAGCCGGTCGTCAGGGCGACCCCGGTTCTACCAAGTTCTTCTTAAGTTTAGAAGACAATCTCCTGAGAATCTTTGGCGGTGACCGGGTGGCAGGTCTTATGAATGCCTTCCGAGTTGAAGAAGACATGCCTATTGAGTCGGGTATGCTAACGCGCTCTCTAGAAGGTGCTCAAAAGAAAGTCGAAACTTACTACTACGACATTCGTAAGCAGGTCTTTGAGTACGATGAAGTAATGAACAACCAGCGTCGGGCTATTTACGCTGAACGCCGCCGAGTGCTGGAGGGAGACAAACTCAAAGAGCTGGTAATTGGCTACGGTGAACAGACGATGGATGATATTGTTGAAGCCTATATCAATCCTGAACTACCTTCAGAAGAATGGGATCTCGACGAGATTGTTGGTAAGGTTAAAGAGTTTATCTATCTGCTAGAAGACCTCACCTCGGATCAGCTGGAGAATCTCTCCATGGGAGAAATCAAGACATTTCTTAGGGAGCAGGTCCACATTGCCTACGATATCAAAGAGGCTCAGGTAGACAAGATGAAGCCAGGGCTGATGCGCGAAGCGGAGCGATTCTTTATTCTGCAGCAGGTAGACACTCTCTGGCGTGAGCATCTGCAGCAAATGGATGCCTTGCGTGAAACTGTGGGTTTACGGGGCTATGGTCAAAAGGACCCGCTGATTGAATACAAGAGCGAGGGCTATGAGCTATTTTTGGACATGATGACGGGCATTCGCCGGAATGTGGTGTATACCATGTTCCAGTTCCAGCCCCAGCCGCCACCGCAGGCTGCTGCTGCCGATGGCCCTATTGATGTGGAAGTGGTATAAGTTTGGAAGCATTGATTGGGTAGGGGCACTCCCTTGTGGATGCCCCATATAAGGATTATCCTCTTCGTTTGTTTGGTATTACATGGGGTAGGCACAAGAAGGCACTACCCTAACGAGGGTATTAAGGTCTTACCCGTATTGTTCTAGATAAATATTTACATCTTCAATAATGCGTGTTAACTCTGCCTCAGTAGTCAATCTGATGCGCTCATCGCGCACTGTAACTAATAGCTTGGCGGCGAAGGGACTGGGCCAGATATTGGGGTTACAAAAAATTTCTAAAAATACATCCCCGGTGTGGCGATACTCAGTTGGCTTGACTGGCTGAGGTCTGTTGGCACCGACTGTGGCGGCGGCTGTATTCTTCAAGGTTTGGGTCAGGGTGGCTAGGGTGTGTTTAAGTTCCTGAGCTGCTGCAACCGAAAAACTAAACTGAACTGAACCTTGAACTAGATTGAGGGTGAGTTGGGAGACCATAAGAGCTAGCTATGGGATTGTGCTGAGATCCTATCGCTGGTCCTGGGCTAGAAGCATAACCGTTATAAAGGTTTAGGGTCTGGTCTTGAGCACGGTAAGTTTTTGCAACTTTTGTTGCGTCTGGTTAATGCTGCCAAGGGAAATCGATAGGCTGATGATGTTGGTTCCTGATCTATCAGGTGGGCTGTGCCTACTCTCCCATTCACCCTTAAAAGGAAACATCAATGGTTGTGACTTGTGTGCATGTGTTTGTAAAACCCGAGCATGTGGATGACTTTATTGCGGCGACGAAAGCAAACCATGCGGGGTCTGTGCAAGAACCGGCTAATCTTCGGTTTGATGTTCTGCAGGATCCAGATGATCCGACCCAGTTTATGCTCTACGAAGCGTATGAAACCGCAGAGGGGGCTGCTGCCCATAAACAAACTGCCCACTATCTTACCTGGCGTGAAACGGTTGCTCCCTGGATGGCCAACCCTCGACAAGGTAAGTCTTATACGGTGATTGCGCCTTAGGGTGGCCTGAGTACAAGGGCATACGGCGGTGCGCCCTTACAGACGGTTGTTGATGGCAAATTTCTTAGGTCAATAGGAGGATGCCTGTGACATTTGCAGATTTTAGTTTTGCCAAAGTACCGCCGATTTACTTTGGGGCTGGCAAGCGACAGCTAATCCCATCCTGGCTAAAGGAGAGAAAACTCTCGCGGGCGCTCTTGGTAATCGGTGGGCAATCGCTACAAAAAACGGGCAAGCTGGCACAGATTGAAGCGAGTTTCCAACGGATTGGGCTGACCTATGAGATTGTCAGCTGCACAGGAGAACCTACCCCTGGCTTTATTGATAACATCTGTAAAACCTATCGAGATGAAAATATCCAGGCTGTTGTAGGCGTTGGCGGCGGCAGTGTTGTTGATGCAGGCAAGGCGATTTCTGCCATGTTGCCCCACAACAATTCCATCATGGACCACCTGGAAGGGGTGGGTAAAGGCATTCTCCATAGTGGGGAGAAAGTCCCCTATTTGGCAGTTCCGACTACTTCTGGCACCGGCAGTGAAGTGACTAAAAATGCGGTTATTAGTGAAGTGGGCTCCCAGGGATTCAAGAAATCTATCCGTCATGAAAATCTCATTCCTGACGGCGTAATTGTAGATAGTGAGCTGTTAATCACCTGCCCATCTCACATTACTGCTGCCTGTGGTTTAGATGCGTTTGCCCAACTGCTGGAGCCCTATCTATCTCCTACGGCTAGTCCTATTACCGATGCGCTGGCATGGAGTGGATTAACTGCCATTGGGCCAAATCTGTTGGCAGCCTGTGGTGAAGGTGCCAACAATCTAGCCGTGCGTGAGGCTATGGCCTATGGTTCATTGCTCTCAGGCATTTGCCTGGCGAATGCGGGGTTGGGTATTGTCCATGGTCTAGCTTCGCCGCTGGGGGGCTTTTTCCCCATTCCCCATGGTGTTGTATGCGGTACCCTACTAGCAGCAGCTAATGAAACAAATTGGAAAGCATTGCAGCGGCGCAAGTCTAATGATGTGGCTGTCAGCAAAATGGCCAGACTAGGTGAATTTCTGGACGATACCCCTGGAAAAGACGTGCTTTACTATGGGGAGGCTCTGTGTCAGATATTGTGGCACTGGACCCAGACATTAAACTTACCTAGCCTGGGGGAGTATGGTGTGGAAGAGACAGATTTAAAGCGCATTGTCAGCCATACTAAAAACCGCAATAATCCTATTCTGTTAACCCCAACCGAAATTTATGAGCTAGTGAAATCACGACTTTAATTTCCCTATTTTTGATGTTGAAACGTCGTAATGTTGTTATCGAGACAAAATCTCATTAGTAAATTCAAGACCGTGACCCTATCGCGATATACATAGACCATGCAAACCAATCGCTGCAAAAATCATGCTGAGCAATGTCCATACACCATCGGCAAACAGATTAATACGCTGAATATTCTGCTGCGACTGGGCTATAAACAGCGCTGACATATCGGTTGAGCTATCAATTACCCGCTTATATTCTTGGTAGGCCATCTGGAGGCTACTCCAGTCCTGAAGCGCATAGTGACCAAATATAACAGCCCCAGCAACACCGGGAATAAGAATGATAAGGATTAAAAGAACTTTACGCATGACCCTTGAAAAGATGTGTTTAATCAGTTCCTACACATCTTTGAAATTTGATTACGTTTAACGATGGATGTTGCGTACTATCCAATAGCTAATGGATAATGCGAGAATTGATATTGCAAGTCCAATCAGGCTAACGCCTGTTATTTTTTCTAGGTCAAGAATAATAATCTTACGGGCCACTGCCGTCAGCGATGTGACGATCACCAGTTCCACCTGTACCACATGCTTTTTCAGGTAGGCAGTGATATTCTCTAAAATCTCCAAAGCGATTAGGACGCTGAGAAATAAACCAAAAATTTCGCTCAGGGTATTTTTGAAAAAACCTGCTGGGTTGGGCTCCAACAGGGCTACAGCCAAAAACCGCACCAGGTCGATCATGATCAC
>JBCCXQ010000089.1:0-15722 GCA_039191365.1 Cyanobacteria bacterium P01_F01_bin.13
CTTCACCATCTAAAACACAACGTTTGAAATATCTGACCTTTCTAAATTCAACTGCGTCTAAAATATGTGAGGAATGAGTCGTAATACCCAGTTGAGGTATCATATGTTCTTCGCCAGCTTCTGTAGAGGCTTGTTCTACAATACTCCAAATATTTGAAACGAATGTTTGTTGGACTTGCGCATGTAGATGAACTTCTGGCTCCTCAATAAAGAGAATTTGACAAAGGGGACGACTGTTTTCAGTTTTCATCCATTGCAAATGAAAGTGGCTGATTTGAATAGCCATGTAGATAAGATTTTTGAAACCTAAACCGTTGTAAGCCTCAGGAAGTTCATGTTTGAACTTAGGATCAACATACAGAAGAGAGGTATTTCCTTGAAGTGCTGCTTCAGGGCTCAAAGATGAAATAATTTTCATCTGTCGATCATTTACTGCTGGCGCTCCAAGTTCTTTTATTACCGTCATCAAATCTACAAAATGTTCCTCATAATGCTTAGTTAGATTTTGATTATTCTCATCGATCACCCTATTTGCTTCATCACTAACATCAGCTTGTTCAAGATTCTTTTTATAGAATGTCGCAAATGCAGCAGATAAACAATCACTACGACCAATTCCTTGTTCACTAATATCTCGTTGCGCTTTAACAAAGTCTACACGGACCAAAGAGCTTAGAACACGTTTTCCTTCTTTTGGTTCTAACGGAAACTCCTCCATTCCATCTTCAGTTTTTTCCAGGGCAAAGTAACTTATTTGAAAGTGTCTTCTTAAATTTCCTTGCAATGAAAGGTAATGTGAGAGGGATTTTTGAATGGTTTCATCATCATCAGTTAAGGGTGGAAATATAGTCAAATACTCAGATTTTAACTTCTTTGCATCCTTGATACAGTATTTCAGGCGAATGCCAACTTCTTCTAGACTGGTTAAATTGGGTATAAGTACAGATACTCTTCCAAATTCAATCTCTGGATTGATCGAAAACCATAGATCCATCTCAATTGATGGAAGAATTTCAGCTTCAGCTTCGGCCTCAAATCCAAAACTATCTAGATCTCGAATTCTTGAAACTGAGAAGTCATATACTTTGAAATCAGGTTTAACCAAAAAAAGCTCGAAGGCTTTAGTCGCCGATGTTTTTCCACTATTATTAGGACCAACAAAAAAGGTTTCCCCAGGTTCAAAATCTATCTCGATATTTTCTAGCCTTCGAAAATTTCTTAGATATACACTCTTTATTTTCACAATGATTATCCAGGAACAAATTTAGAAACACACATGTGTTAGTTCCTTTAAGCCAAGTCAACGCATAAGGGTATTGAAAAAACTAAACCCAAACCCACGTAGCTTAAAGTCAACCAAGAGTCTACAAAGTTTTCTAGATTTGGGTATGTCAAGGAACCGGGTATTAGGTGATTCGCGTCACAATAAGTGAATGATTCATACTCGGAATTGATAAATATCAAACCATAGAACTTCCCGATTTCTTCCCGAATTTTTCCTGAAAAACTTCGCCTGTCTGCCTTAACCTGCTGCCAATTACACATTTTGTCAGCGAAGGAATCAGACAATGCGGCGACGAGACCTACTAAAACGCGGTACAGCATTTACCGGGGGCGTATCCCTAGCAGCCCTGATCAATGCCTGTGGCGATGGCTCCAGCACCAAGCCAGCCGACGCTCCCGGAGAAGCAGAAGCCCCCGCCGCGGCCAAAGATTCTGACCCCGCTGTGCTCACCGTAGTCCAAGGGGGCGGCTTCCCCAATGGCCTAGACCTCCATCAGGTAGGCACCAACCGCCCCGCCTACGGTATCTCCTGGTGCCTCTACGATCGCCTCGTCACCTTTGGCACCAAAACCCTGGGCGACGGCTCCCTCTCCTATGACTACACCGTCATCGAACCCGAGCTAGCCGAATCCTGGACCGTCGCTGACGATGAGCTGTCCGTTACCTTTAACCTGCGCAAAGACGCCACCTTCCACGATGGCACCCCCGTCACAGCCAAGGACGTTAAATGGTCCTACGACCGGGCCGTGTCCGTCGGCGGCTTCCCATCTTTCCAGATGAAAGCCGGAGCCCTGGAAAATCCAGAACAGTTTGAAGTGGTGGATGACAATACCTTTAAGGTGAACTTCCTTAGAAAGGATAAGCTCACCCTGATGGACATGGCCGTACCCATCCCGGCCATTATGAACTCTGCTCTGATTGAACCCAACGCCACTGAGGAAGACCCTTGGGGCCTCGAATGGACCAATGCAAACCCCGCTGGCAGCGGTGCCTATAAGCTAGACACCTTCACTCCAGAAGAACGGGTGGTGCTAGTGCGCAATGGCGATTGGAAGTCCGGTCCGGTCCCTGCCATTGAAAAGATTATTTGGCTAAATGTACCTGAGGCCGGTAACCGCCGTGCTCTGTTTGAAAAGGGCGACGTGGATATTAACTATGAAGTCTCCGAGAAAGATATTAGTGAACTCAAGACGACGGGTAAGTATACGGTTGTTTCTACCCCCATTGAGAACTGTCTCTACACCATTGACCTGAATTCTCAGCCGGAGCTAGATGGTGCCCCCAACCCCTTTAGCGATGTGAAAGTGCGACAGGCGGTGGCCTATGCCATGCCCTACGATGCCATTGTGGACACCGCTCTCTATGGTGAATGCGTCAAAATGTACGGTGGCGGTGACTTTGAGCCGAAGAGTATCGATTGGCCCCAACCTTACCCATACGGTACTGACATGGCCAAGGCTAAAACACTGATGGCTGAGTCAGGCTACCCGGATGGATTTGACACAACACTGGCCTTTAATTTGGGTACGCAAGAATGGGCAGAGCCTCTATGCGTGCTGGTAAAAGAGTCCCTGGCGGAAATTGGTATTAATGCCACCCTGGAGAAGGTACCGGGGTCTAATTTCCGAGCGGTGTTGGTGGAGAAAAACCGCCCGATGATTGTGAACAACTTTGGTGGCTGGCTCAATTATCCCGACTATTTCTTCTTCTATTCGTACCACGGGCAAAATGCCACGTTTAATGGAAGTTCTTATCAGAACCCAGAGCTGGATAAGCTAGTGGATGCGGCTCTGGCGACCGGTCCTGGGGATCCGGCCTATGATGAGCATGTGAAGGGGTTCTTGAAAATTGCGTTTGAGGAGATGCCCAGGATTGTGGTGGCGCAGCCATATTTGTCGGCGGCGATGCAGCCTAGTGTGAGCGGGTATCAGTATTGGTTCCACCGGCAGTTAGACTATCGACAGTTGAAGAAGGCTTAGACCTCTCCCTAAATCCCTCTCCTCCATAGGAGAGGGACATTGAGAACTTCTTACCTGTCAACCGATGTCTCGTCCCTCTACCCTATCAGTTGTCATTCGCCGGATTATCGCTGCGATTCCTAGTATTCTCGGCGTTATTGTCGTCACGTTTATTCTCACCCGTGCGCTTCCGGGTGACCCTGCCGCCTACTTCGCTGGACCTGCCGCCACCCAAGAAGCGATTGATCAAATTCGAGAAACATTAGGTCTAAACCGTAGCCTGCCTGAGCAGTTTTTTATCTATGTCGGAGAACTACTACGAGGAGACTTGGGTAATTCTCTGACTACGGGGCAAACCGTTGTGTCTGATTTACTGACGCGATTGCCTGCGTCTCTGGAACTTACTCTGGCAGGGTTAATTTTTTCGCTTACTCTGGCCTTGCCTCTGGGCATTCTGGCGGCCACCCGTCCTGGGTCCTGGATAGACCATGGCGTGAGAGTATTGGCCACAGCAGGGGTGTCACTGCCGACGTTTTTTACGGGGCTGTTGCTGATTTATGTGTTTTATTTTCGGTTGGGTGTTGCTCCCGCTCCCCTGGGTCGGCTAGCGATTCTCTATTCAGCACCAGAGCAGGTGACAGGATTGTTTTTGGTGGATAGTTTGCTGGCGGGCAAATGGGAAACGTTTCGAGCAGCATTTGGGCAGTTGATACTACCTGCGATCACGTTGGGATTATTCGCCCTGGCTCCTTTGGCACGGGTGACGCGGGCATCAATGCTGGCGGTGTTGTCCAGTGATTTTATTCGTACCGCTAGGGCTAGTGGGTTAGCGCCCCATACAATCTTGTTTGGCTATGCCTTTCGGAATGCCATGCTGCCGGTAGTGACCACGCTGGGAGTGGTATTCTCCTTTTTGCTAGGGGCGAATGTGTTGGTGGAGAAAGTATTTGCCTGGCCAGGGATCGGGTCCTATGCGGTATCGGCGCTGATTGCGTCGGACTATGCGGCAGTGCAGGGGTTTGTGCTGACCATGGCGTTGCTCTATGTGGTGCTGAACTTGTTGATTGATTTGTTGTACACCGTGATTGATCCAAGGGCAGGAGTGGAGTCATGACATTATCACAGTCTGTTCAAAAATCTTCGCTGGCCCAGATCCGCTACATTATTAGTGAGAATGTGGTCACCTTTGGGGCGTTTGTCCTGTTCTTTGTATTTGTACTGTTTGCCCTGTTGGGTAATGTCATTGCTCCCTATGATCCCATTGCTAGCAATGCGGCTGTAGCTTTGTCACCTCCATCTGCCGGCCACTGGTTTGGCACCGATGATTTGGGTCGGGATGTATTGAGTCGGGTACTGGTGGCGACTCGGTTAGATTTAGGAATTGCGGTGGTGGCAGTGGCGATGTCCTTTGGGTTAGGCAGTATTTTGGGCACATGTTCAGGATACTTTGGGGGCTGGTGCGATCGCATCATCAGTCGTATCATTGACACCCTTATGGCCTTCCCCCTATTCATCCTCGCCATGGGCCTGGTCGCTGCCCTGGGCAATACGGTTGAAAATATTATCTACGCCACCGCCGTCATCAATCTTCCCCTCTACACCCGTGTTGTACGAGCCGAGATTTTAGTGCGTCGAGATGCAGGCTATGTAGAGGCTGCGAGACTAGCAGGCAATGGTCATCTACGAATCATGGCAGCTCACCTGTTTCCCAATGTGTTGCCAGTAATGATGGTGCATATTTCATTGAATATGGGTTGGGCCATTTTGAACGCGGCAGGATTGTCGTTTATTGGGTTAGGGGTAAGACCGCCGACGCCGGAGTGGGGGATTATGGTGGCGGAAGGGGCGACGTATATTATTTCGGGGGAATGGTGGCTGGCGATTTTTCCGGGCGCGGTGCTGATGCTGGCGGTATTTTGTTTTAATTTGTTGGGGGATGGCTTGAGGGATTTGATTGATCCGAGGATGAGGACTTAAGTGAGGTAGCGTTGGTTAATTGCGATGCTGTTCCGCATACGCTCCACACTGTAAAAGATCAGCTTTCTCTTTGTGGTTAACATTAAAGTTTCTGAAAGACCTAGATCTACGAGAATTGTCTATGTTTCCTGCAGCTACCACTACTAAGACAGTTCAGGTATCGCTACTATCAGTGCGAGATTTGGCGGTGGAGTTTCGTACTCGAACAGGCACTGTGAAAGCTCTGGAGAATATCAGTTTCCACATAAATAAAGGCGAAACTCTAGGCATTGTTGGCGAAAGTGGCTCAGGCAAATCTGTCCTGGCTCTGGCCATCTTAGGCATCCTCGACCACGCAGGCCACGTTACTAAAGGAGAAGTCCTCTGGAGTCAAACTTCAGAAACCTATAATCTCCTGAAAATGCCTGAAAAGAAACTACGACAGCTTCGAGGTAAAGAGCTGTCCATGATCTTTCAGAACCCTCGGGTGGCGCTGAATCCTATTCGCAAAGTGGGTAAACAGCTGGTGGATGTGCTGCGCTGCCACTCAGACCTACCGCGCAATCAGCTAAAAGAGCGTGCGCTGGAACTACTGGCCAGTGTAAAAATTCCTGACCCGCAACAGCGGTATAATGCCTATCCCTATGAGCTATCGGGTGGTCTGTGTCAGCGTATTATGATTGCCCTGGGACTGGCTTGTTCGCCCCAGTTACTGATTGCCGATGAGCCCACTACGGGACTGGATGTGACAACCCAGGCGACGGTGATGAATCTGTTGAAGGACCTGGCAACGGATCAACAGATGGCGACGGTGGTGATCACCCATGATCTGGCATTGGCATCCGAATATTGCGATCGCATTATCGTCATGCATGCTGGCCACATTGTGGAAACTGCCCCCACCCATCCGTTGTTTACGCAGCCGCAGCATCCCTACACGGCGAAGCTAATTGCAGCAACACCGGAACCCCATAAGGGATTTGATGATTTGATTCCGATTTTAGGAAGTTTGCCGGATCTCCGTCGGATTGATTTGCCACCCTGTCGATTTATTAGTCGGTGTGATCGGGCGACGGAGAGATGTCAAAAAGAAGAACTCGCTTACCAACAAATTGAAGCAGATCACTGGGTAGGCTGCTGGTATCCATTGGAGAGAGAAATTAACAATGGATAGTTGAGAATGGACAATTAGTGATTTTTCTTGTAGGTCTCTTCTTTTTCACAAAGCTTTCTCCATTTTCAACTTTCAATTATCAATTTTCAATTGCTAAATATCAATTTTCAAGTCACAAGATGTTGCAAGTCACCAACCTCACCAAACATTTTCCCGTTGCTTCTAAGGCACCTCGCTGGATGCTGGGCGGTAAACATGCGCAATATCTTCATGCGGTAGATGGTCTGAATCTCACCATTGAGCCAGGGGAAAGTGTAGGGTTAGTGGGAGAGTCTGGCTGTGGTAAATCTACGTTGATTCGATTAATTTCACGGTTATTGGAACCGACGGCTGGGTCAATTTTGTTTAATGGGACGGATATTGGTCAGGTATCCGTAGGAGATTTTGCCCACAGTGCCCAGCGAGCTAAGTTACAGATGGTGTTTCAAGACCCTAGCGACAGTTTGAATCCTCGGTTTACGGCGTTTGATACCATTACTGAGCCGATTCGGCGGTTGGGGGCAAAGCAGGACCAGAAGCGCCTGCAACAGAGGGCGATGGAGCTGGCTCAGCAGGTGGGACTACCGCCAGAATTATTGAGTCGATTTCCCCATCAGCTTTCTGGCGGGCAAAAGGCACGGGTAGGGATTGCCCGGGCAATTGCACTGAATCCGACGTTACTCATTTTGGATGAACCGACATCGGCGTTGGATGTGTCGGTGCAAGCAGTAATCTTGCACTTGCTGGCAGATTTGCGTGAACAGCTCAACATGAGCTATTTGTTTATTTCCCATGATTTGAATGTGGTGAGACTACTGTGCGATCGCATCCTGGTGATGTACCTGGGCAAGCTGGTGGAAACGGGTCCCACCGATGAGATTTTTAATCATCCTAGACATCCTTATACTCAAGCGCTAATTTCTGCCATTCCTGCATTTGAGGCGAATCCCCATCGGATTTCGCTAACAGGAGAGCCCCGTAGTCCGATCAATCCACCATCCTATATCTGTCGGTTGTTTGGTCGCTGCTCCAAGGGAGATGATCGCTGTCAGCAAGCAGCACCAGTATTGCAACCCATTAACAAGTATCATCAGGTGGCCTGCCATTATCCTGCACATCCTCAATGACAACCCTCCGCTCGACTAAGCTTCTGGGCATAGGCTTTGTACTCATTAGTGCCCTAGCTCTTTCTGTTCAGAATGTGGTTTTGCGACTATTTTTTACGGAGAGTCGGTTGTTTGGTCAGATTCCCTTTGGTGGATTTGTAACTCCTGAGCTAAATAATGTTGTACTGCTATTAGCCATGCGTATGGCGGTGATGGCATTACTGTTAGCAGGTTTGACACCTTGGTTATATCCGAAGACGTTTAGGGCATTACGTGATTTACCAAAGACACCCAGACTGTTGGGCTCTGTGATAGCCAGTGGAGGATGTTTGTTTTTTGGGTTAGTTTTGCTCTATACAGCCCTGAGTCAGGTAGCAGCAGGGATTGCGATCGCAACGTTCTTTATCTATCCCGCCATTACGGTTCTGTTGGTTTGGTTATTTTTTCAGCAGACTCCGCCAGGCTATCAGCTTTGGCTTATGGTGGTTATTTTCATGGGTGTTATTCTCACCTCTCTCTCCACATCTGTTGAATCTACATCCAATCCATTGCTTGGGTGTATCTGTGCCCTGGGAGCCGGGTTGGGATTTGGGCTATATGGCATTGTTGCGGAACTATCTCTGAAGGGGCAACCGGGGGTGCATCCGGTGCCTTTTTCGCTATGTACGTTTGCAATGGTGGCTATTCTGGCTAGCTTGACACTACTGGTCCTGCAGCAAATAACTATTGAACCAGCGGTTTGGCCTGCGGTTCTTGGAATGACCTTATTTTCGGCTATCCTTACGTTGATAGCCTACATCTTAAATAACTTTGGCATTGGTTTTATTGGGGCATCGTTAACGGCATTACTCACTGCCAGTGCACCTGCGTTAACGGCGTTATTTGCTTGGTGGATATTACAAGAGACTCTGCAACAACAACAGATTGTTGGAATTGGACTAGTGACTGTAGGGGTGGCGATGTTGAGCTTAAAGTCTCGATGAGATGACTAATTTTTCAATGTGCTCGAAGCACATAGACGTAGGTCTGGACTTGCTCTCCACACAAAAGAGTCACGGATGCAAGCACGCGGGTGTATTCCTCCCCTTCAAATTCGTCCAGATAGTCCCACTGGTGGCTTAAGTTCGAAGAGGCAAAGACATGGCCATGAACATCATTCCCAGTCTCGTCAAGCACCAAGCCAGGATATCCCATGGTTGCGCCCCAGCCTGCTTCGATGAGCTTTCCTTTGATGACAGCAGCCTCCCATTCGCCACCAATGGTAGTTAGTACAGACTCATTTGGCCCGCCTGGCTGGAGTGATCCGTAAACAAATAGTCTTTCCATCTACAAAAAGAGAACATTGAGTTAACTTACGACACAATCTGCTTCAATTTCCATCAACCAATCTTCTTTGATAAACCGTGATCAGTAGGCCAACCTAATCAAATGTGAGACGATACAAGTTTATCCTTAGGATGCAGGAGTCAGAATATAGAAGACTCCTACATCCTGACTCCTACATCCTAATTTATTTCAAGGCAGCGTGTGTATTTAGAACTAAAGCGCCTCTTACGGTAGATTCATCATGTCGATGGGAGCAAGATATTTCACGACAGGGGCATCACTGGACTAGAGGTCATTGAAACCTATACAAAACGCTTCAAAATCGAGGTCGCTTTTCGGACCTTAGTTCATCTCCTGGGTGGGTTTGCCTATCGGTTCTGGCTCAAAGCACTCGACAAAATTGCCGACTGGCCTAACTCAATACATCTGCTCGACTATGACCCGGATATCCAGACTCAAATTCTTAGCAAAGTCGAGGCCTTTGAACGCTTTGTCAATCTCAATGCGATTGCCTTAGGTCTGCTGCAGGTGCTCGCACTGGAAATGCCTCAGCATATCTGGCAATACTTTCCGGGTTGGTTGCGTACCCTACCCAAGCATGGCTATCCCAGTGAACGGATTGTGCGAATGGCTCTCCAAGACCAGCAAAAAATCGTTTTATCCAAGAGTAGACCTACTCTACTGTTGAGTAAATTATTGGCTGGTAAAGTAGGGCAGGGCAAAACGCCCAAAATACCTTCGTTGGCAGCGTAGGAAAACGACGAAAAGGCAACATTAACTTGTTGCTCAATAGCTTCATTAGTTCAAATAAACTATCAAACAATAGTTGCTACACAAAAGTTTCATTAGGGTTGCTCCAGGCAAAGCTTGGGAGCAAGATGGAGAAGGTTCGCTGCATCAAGCGAGCTTCTGGTCTACAGTACAAAAGTGGACTATCGGGTAATTTATGAATTCGGCTGCAACTGAGAAAAAAGTAATTGTCGTCGGGGCGGGCTGGGCCGGACTGGGAGCTACCTATCACCTAGCCAAGCAAGGGTACGATGTCACCCTGCTAGAAGCTGGATCGCAGCCGGGTGGACTCGTTGCAGGTTGGAAAACTCCAGGGGGACGTTCTGTAGAAGCTGGAATTCATGGCTTTTGGTACCCTTATAACAATATTTTCTCTTTGGTTGACGAACTGTGCATTCAGCCCTTTACTCCCTACACGCGCTCGTCCCAATATTCACCGGCGGGTCTGGAGGTGGAGTCACCCCTATTCCAGGCCATGCCCTATCTACCCAGTCCGTTGGGCACCTTTGTCTATACCCGATTTAAGCGGCTGCCTCTGGCGGATCGTTTGTCGGCATTACCCCTGCTGTATGCGGTAGTGGATTTTGACAACTCCGATGATGCCTGGAAACGCTACGACGGTATGACGGCTCGTGAGCTATTTAAGCAGTATGGTGTTTCAGAACGTCTGTATAAAGAATCGTTTGAACCGATGCTGCTGGTAGGACTGTTCGCACCGGGAGAACAGTGCTCGGCGGCAGCGGCCTTAGGTATGTTGTATTATTTCATCCTTGCCCACCAGCCCGATTTTGATGTGCGCTGGTGTCGTGGCACCGTGGGTGAGATGATCTTTCGACCCTGGGTAGAGCGCATTGAGTCCCTGGGGGGTAAAGTGTTGGCCAATCAGCGGGTCAGTGATGTTCGGGTGGAGGACAATCGCGTCACAGGTGTTACCTGCACCGGGGTAAAGGGAAATGAAACGTTTGATGCTGACGCTGTAATTTTCTCCGTAGGCATCACTGGAATGAAAAAGATTGTTGCGGGCAGTGACTCACTACGCAATCGTTCTGAACTTAGAGATTTACAGAATCTAGGGGGAATCGATGTACTGGCCACGCGGCTGTGGTTTGACCGTAAGATTGAGGTGCCGCTGCCCTCTAATGCCTGCTTTGGTTTTCATCAAACTACAGGCTGGACATTCTTTGACCTCAATGCTCTTCAGGATGAGTATAAAGATGAGCAAGGTAGCGTGATTGAGGTGGATTACTACCATGCCAACCAGCTACTGCCTCTAAGTGATGAACAGATTGTCAAACTAACTCAGAAAGACCTGGCAGGCTGTATTCCGGCGTTTGGTAATGCCCAGATTGTGGACCAGGCAGTGGTGAGAATCGCCCAAGGGGTAAGCCACTTCGCCCCTGGTAGCTATCAGTATCTCTTACCAGGAACAACAAGTTTTAGCAATGTGTTTATGAGTGGTGATTGGATTGTCACACGCCATGGTTCCTGGTCCCAGGAAAAGGCTTATGTAACTGGACTAGAAGCGGCAAATCGAGTGGTAGACCTGCTGGGAAATGGAATAGCAGCAGAAATTACGCCTATTGTTCCTGATGAGCCCCATATGCAAGCTGCACGCATGGCAAATAAGATGGTGCGACAGGTTTTCAATCAGATACTTCCGTGAGATCTGTAAGCTACTATGCTAACCCGCCACACAAATGTCTTAATGTAGCAGGACATTCACTATAGAATGTGCCAGAGGTACTGTATTGAAATACCTCTGACACTACTAATCCAAAACTTAATTTGTGTTTAACCTACCAACCCATTTAACCAAGATCGGCAAGTTCACCAACTTTAACTGTAGAAACAGTCACTGTACCTGCATTATCTTCAATTAATACATCAAAGAAGAAGGCGCACAGGGTAACTGGTTCTGATACGGCCAGGGTTAAGGTGTCGTCGTAACCGTTAAGTGTGGACCAACCAGCGGGAACTTCAATGCCACTCTTTAAGTTTTTGAACTTGCCGCCATAGATCCAAAGCATGACAATGGGTTCACCCGCTTGGGCATCCCCGCCTACATAGTCAAAGCCACCTTTGCGAATCCGCACTACATGAATACCAGCTTCTAGGGATGTTTCAACACCAGTTTTTTGGATATCGGTCATCTGCTCTGGTGTGAGCTTATATGCATTGGTCTTACTATCGACAACGAGATCCTTGATATCAGTTGTGGCCATGATTGCTTTTTCCTAATAAAGACTGTTCTCAAACAAAACTATTCCTGGACCCAAACAGATACAGAGCCACCCTGGCAATGGAATTCAGCCCAACCCCATTTATTGGTATAAACAGGGCTCTGGCTATGCTCAGTCAGATCGACAAACTTAGCGTTTGGTTTACCGACTTCCATCCATTTAATCCCACCAGGACCATCACTTAATATGACGGCCATGGACTTAGGGTGCTCTAAATCGCCTAAACGAGTCCAACCAATAACGTCCCAATGGTCGATGTAGTTGTATTGATCCCCATAGGCATAATGCTTACGGGCAAACAACAACGTATTGATAATCTCCCTATGAGACGCTAGAGTTACCCGATGGCGGTTGCCATCACGACCGTAGTCTTCATAGTCGGCTCCATAATAGTCACCGTAGAATACACAAGGGTAACCTTCTTGCCGTAACAGAATAATAGCGTAAGCCAGGGGTTTAAACCAGTCCTCAACAGGTGATTCTAGCGCCTGCAAAGGTTGGGAATCATGATTTTCAACAATGGTGCAGGCTAGGGTAGGCTGTTCTGCCATCAAGGTGCCGGTAAGGATTTGCCGCATGTCAAACGCCCGGCCCATCTTGCTGGCATAGTGGAAGTTGTAGTGTAGCTCCACATCAAATAGAGACATTCGCCCGCCAGTTTTGGTAATGTAATCATGTAGCACACCAGTGTTGTTTTCCCAGTATTCTCCTACACAGAATAGATTTTTCTTGGCATACTGACGCACATGGTCTAGCCACTGGTTGAAGAACCAACTGGGAATGTGTTTAATGGCATCTAGTCGAAAGCCATCAACCTGGGTCGTATCTAAGATCCACTCGCCCCAATAGATCAGCTCGTTGCGAACTTCTTCATTTTCCATGTCCAGGTCACAGCCCAGGAGAAAATCATAGTTGCCATGTTCCAGGCTGACCATCTTTTCAAAGTTTTTACTTTCAAAGAGATAGATCTTGGGTGGTTGCTCCTTAGGGCGGGCGTGATTGTAATTAACGGCATCAAAGTGATGCCAATGCCATTTCATTTTGGAATATTTGTCACCACGTCCTGGAAAATCAAAACAGGTAAAGGTCTCAATGGTCTCATGACCACCGTCATTGACCACTCGCTGATGACGATTATTGGCATAGTAAGCTACAGCAGGAGACTGTTCGGTGCGATCGCCACCATTTTTGTGGTTGAACACCACATCAGCATAGATTTCGATACCAACAGCGTGGGCGGATTGAATCGCTGCTAGGTACTCGTCTTTGGTGCCGTATTTTGTTCGGATGGCTCCCTTTTGATTGAATTCTCCCAGGTCAAACCAGTCGTAGGTACCGTAGCCTACGTCATCCCATTCTCGATCAGGCGTTGTTGGATTGCAGGCTTTATAGGCAGGAGGCAACCAGAGAGCAGTGATACCTGATTCTGCTAAGGATTTAGCGTCTGTTTTAATCTTGTTCCACAGATTATCATCGGCGCTGCTGTACCAGTGGAAGTACTGCATCATAACGCCATTAGTTGTTGACATGGCTCGATAACTTTATTTAACAGCTTGATTTGAGGCGTTTAAAGAGGACTATACTACGCAATTTAGCTGGCTTTCACAAGCACAGTCTCTCCCTCAAGCATGGCCTCATATGCTTCGAGGGGATTAACGGCAGGTCCAACTGTTGCTGTACCGTCAGCAGCAAATTTTGAACCATGACACGCACAGGAAAATTCATCTCCTTCCCAGTCAACTGTACACCCTTGGTGAGTGCATTTGGAGTTGAGGGCGATCACATTGTCTGCATTAGCCGGGTCGCGAATGATAATTACGGGACCAGCGGCTAAGCCTTTCTTGGTGAGGAAGCCTTTGGTCTCTAAATCTGTAACTGTTCCTACCTTAGCAAATCCGTCCGACCTGGGTGTTTCATTTGCTGGAGCTATAGTTCCTTCTGTAGAGGTATCTGATACGGTTTCTGTAGACTTGCAGGCGGCGATCGCAACCGGCAAGGAACTTGCCAATATGCCTAAGCCGACAAAGTTAATAAACTCACGACGTTTCATAGCAGTCTCCTCTCTATTTGTCAGGGTTAATTATTTGCGATCGTCTTGATCCACTGATTTTTAGTTTGGTCAAGTTGTGATTGATTCAGGGGTAATAGCCCCACATCAGTGAGCACATCAGTGAGTTCGCTCAGGTAAAAGTTCGCTACCACGGTAGTGGGTGTCCCTGAACTTAGTTGCGTTCTATCCACATATAGAAACAGAGGTTGGACTAATGGATAGGCGGTAGTTTCCACCGTTTCTACACTGGCGCTAATGCCATTGATGGGCAAAACCCTAAAGGTTTGGGTAAAGCGTTTATAGATCGAAGCATTGACAAAGGCCAACGCATTGGGCAAATTACTCAGACTTTGCACCATTGGTTCTGGATAATCATAAAATTCAGTACTGGGTGCTTTTAGTAGCACTGATGCATCTTCTGGAAACAATGTTTGACCGAGCAATGCCACCGTTGATGAGTTAGGCCCGATCATTGCCCGTTCAATGGGAGTATTCGGCCAGCTTGGATCCACCTCAGACCACATATTCCCGGTCAGAACGACCTTTAATTTTTCCAGATCAATTCCGCGCGCAAAGTCATTCTCTTCATTGACAACCAGCAGGAGCGGATCCTTCCCAATCATCAAACCTAAAGGCTGACGCCCCTTGCACGCCTCTATTTCCACTTTAGTCATCGCCCGATTTACGGTTAAAAAGTCAATGCTAGGGTCCTGACAAAATTGTTGAATCGCAGCCCCAGCCCTCAGGGCATTGATGTCTAATACACCGCTGTAGCCTGCCTGAATCAGACGCTGATACATCTGTTCGTTAAAGGGTTGCATGGTTGGGGCGCTGATCAGGGTCAAATCTTCCTGAATGGCTAAAGGCGCATCTTCAGGCAGCGTAATTGAGCTTTTAACGCCAGGAGTCTCTTGTTGAAACCGACTAGTGGTAAGACTTTCCAAACTTGGATCAATCAATGGTTCCACTTCATTGACCGCTTGCCTAAACTGAGCATAGGGATTGTTAGGATTGTCTTCCGACTGGGAGGCTGCGGGTTGTCCACAACTGGTGACTAAGCCCATTAATAACAGCAAACCTAAACGCGGCCAGAAAGTCTTTAAGGAAGTAGAGTAACACATGGGGAAACTAGTCCTGATGGGCGATGGACGCTGGCTCTTGGCGCTCTGTTTTTAGCTGCAAAATGCTCTTGGCTAAACGTCCCAAACTATTATCTTGATTGGTGTAGGCGACCAAATCTGACATGGCCTTGGTCGCTTCCAAATCTGCCTGGGGATTAAGAATCTGGCTCAAGGCCGTTGCCATGGTTTCTAACTGTTTATGGCTTTGGCTTAAGGTTACCTGGGTCCTACGCTTCTGGCGGCGTATCCACAGCAACCCTCCAGTCAACAGCAATAGAAACCAGCCATAGGTGAAAACGCGAATCGCACGCTTAGAAAGCAGGGCTAAACGATAGCTAGATTCAAAGGTACCAGCGATGGCAGCCATGGAGGTATCCAGGGGTTTCAACAGTTCTGTCGTGACTTCTTCGATCAAAGGTTTGGCATTAAAAATAATGTTGGAGTGAGATTGCACCAGTTGGAGGGGCAGCTCGGCCTCTGAAATTTCTAAAGTATTTTGCAGCTGACTAAGGGTTCTTAATAGATTTTGTAACCGATTAGACAGCGCCTCATCGGTGGTGGCTGTGAATAACAGCAGGTTGCGAATCAGCTGATTAAGGGTCTTGTCTAACGTGGCTAATTTTTCAGCATTGAGCGTTTCTGTCGGCTCAAGCGTTCTGAGCGTGGTATCAATCTGATCGCTCAAAAAGGGAAGATAGCGGAGAGAGTTTTTGAGCAGGGCGTTGCGCGACTTGAACAC
>JBCCXQ010000090.1:0-15590 GCA_039191365.1 Cyanobacteria bacterium P01_F01_bin.13
GGTTGGTATGGAACTTCTATGCTCTGCTACGTTACCCCCAAAGAACATCTAGGGTTGCCTAACGCAGAGGATGTTCGCAATGGTCTGATTGCCTATAAGATTGCCGCCCATGCTGCTGACATTGCCCGTCATCGCCCCGGTGCTCGCGATCGCGATGATGAACTTTCCCATGCCCGCTATAACTTCGATTGGAACAAACAGTTTGATTTGTCCTTAGATCCAGAGCGTGCTCGTGAGTATCATGATGAGACTCTACCAGCTGATATTTATAAAACAGCTGAGTTTTGTTCCATGTGTGGACCAAAGTTCTGTCCTATGCAGACTAAGGTCGATGCTGAGAAACTCACAGAGTTGGAGAAGTTTTTAGCCCAGGAAGCAACAGTGAGAATCTAGCTCACAGATCGGCTTTATCCTCAAGCTGTCATAGTAAAAACCGGCATTCAGTCAGATAATCCTGCTGAAATGCCGGTTTTGAGGTCATTGTCTAAATTATCTATCCTGATTAGGGCGAAAAAAGATTCCTATCCTAGTGTTATCTAGAGGAGGTAAGCTATTGAGACCTAATTTTTGAAACAGATGTCATTGCGACAACAGTTGGCTTAATAAAAATAAACCGCCGACAACAATAACAATAAAGATTATCCACTTCCAGGACTGGTCTAAGCTGCGTATAAATCTCCCCCAACTGCGATATGGATGGATCCTTGGTGTATCCTCACTTTGTTCAGTCAGAGACGTCTTAGTGGAGGAAGGGAGGGACGGTTCTGCTACTGACGTCGCTATAGGAGTCTCGGACTGCTGATAAGAAGTCGTCGCTGATAAGTTCGCTGGTGTAAGTGTCTCGCTCCCGTTCGGCAGACTTCTGGAGCTAGAGGGACTCAGCGGGCGGCGTATTGATGCAACAGGAGCAAAGTCTCCACGGAAATGCTGTGTCGCTACTCGTCCCCGCAGGGGCGGCTGTATCTTGGCTAGATGACGGGGTAAACGGCGGCTCGTCGGCACTGACGGTGACACAGGACGCTCGAACTCCTGATCGGGCACCGGCATGAGCGGTACTCTCCCTGGTGTCCGAGGCCTAGAGCCACCGGGCTTGGGCGGATAGCGTACCGATGCAACGGTAGCAAAGTCTCCACGGAAATGCCGCATCGTCGGCCGCCCCCGCAGGGGCGGCTTTACCCTCGATGGATGACGGGGTAAACGGCTCATCGACCACCAATCCTCACAACGTCACCATCAAAGGTGGGTACAGAGAGAACAAACGGGTCAGTCGAGTAGGTCAGCGCCTGCTCTTCGAGAATGCCCAGGGCAATCTCTTCACCCATGCGCAGACTGTCATAGTAGTCAGTGAAGTAGTGAACACCTGCCATATCGCGACCAATGGAGATATTGGCCGCCAGTTTGTTAAGTTCGCCTTCTAGAGTGAGGAACTTAGGAGATTCACACTCTATCAATTTTGCTGACTCGCAGGGAGTTTCGCTGGCGTAAGTATCCTTGATTTCAGGAGCACGGAAGAGTACTGCTTGGTCTTTGTGAGCTAAAGGTTTGAAGGCAATCTTTTCATTGCCAGATGTCTCGTCAACATATTTGGCCAGGACAGTATTGGTGTCAAAGAAGGCTTTTAAGATAGTGACACAAGCACCTGCAACTGTTGCATGACCTGCACCATAGGCAGGGTGCATGGGAGAACCTTCAGGAAACGCCATGGGCAATAGATAGGTTCCTGCTTTGGGCCCACTCTTTTGTGTGAGATTATAAATCTCATTCAGGGTGCCGTTTGCCTTTAATTCTTCAGACAATTTCCCAACGGCATGAAGCAGTTTGGGAGAGACGCACTTCTTATCTACATCGCTCAAGCTCTCAAAGCGTCGGACAAGCTCAATGCGAGCTGCTAGTGCCTCGGGGCGTAGACGAATGTGATTGTTGAACTTTTGGAAACGAACGGCTTTGAGTGCCCGTGTAGCGACCTCGGTGACCAGATTTAAGATATGGGGTCCCCCATACAGGGCAAAGCCACCTGCATTCCGTCTTGTTTGACCGTTACCTGCGGCGACACCAACGCCAGATAAGTGGTCAAATCCAGGGTCAAAAGGAGTGCCCATTCCCAGAAGAATTATGCAGGCATTGAGGTACGCCTCATAGAGTGCATCGTAGTGAACGTAGGTGGCCAAGTCACGAGGTGTGGAGATAAAGCGACGTGCTGCTCGCGCTTTATCTCCGCTGTTCTCGGGAACATAGCCTTCGCTGTCGGGGCGCAGACCTCGCTGAGCCTCTACGTAGGAGGTCATATCAGTCATGTAGTCTACGCAGGGTTTAGCAATAGGAACTTGCTGGTCAATTGCTAGCACACCGTAGGTGATCTTGCCATCGGCAACGTGACCACCCCCATTCAAATCGGTATTACCAATCAGTAAAAACTGAGAGAGATAAGGACCGACTTCAACACCGGGAGAGGAGCCTCGAAATAGTGTTTGGGCGTCAAACTGACTCGAGTCAGCATTCACTTTGCGAGGACGACCAGTTTGATCGTTAACGTAGCTGAGGTTGTTGAGACGGGAGATGGCATTATCAATGGCTGGATTAGAGCGACCATTCTCAAATGCATTGAGGGGTTGGTCTCGCAAAATAGCCAGTTCGTATACCTCAGCCATTTCTAGAACAAGTTCTGGATTGGCATTGCCTGTGTCATCCAATAATGGCGGTGCAGGCGGCATGGTGACTGCCTGTGGGTCAGGGCCCTCTAACTCAAACACAACACCGGCTGTTGGTGCTTCCCATTGTCTGAAATTATCGGGAACGTTAGGTTCGACAACAACCTGATCATTTTCAACCTTAAACTTGGCACCATGGCGTACTCGATCTGTAAACGGATCAATAAAGCCATCATCAATGGCGCGACGAAATTCTACAAAATCCTGAGGATCCTGAATTAATCCTGTCTCTTCGTTATGAGGCAAGCCCTTAGTAAAGGACATAAAGTACTTAGAGTCAGCGTAACGCTGTTCATCCCCGTTGGCTTGATGGGTGGGGTACTCACGACTTCTGGCCAGTTCCGCTGCTTCTAGACGAACAGCGTACGACTCTTGGCGACGATCAGACATAAGAATCTTCCTACACGAAACGTTAGAGTGTTCTGGTGCGCACAGCACCGACAACCTATAAGCGAGGTATCTGATTTAAATCTAAGAGCCACTGTTGAAATCGCCAGTACCCCTAAGGGTGATTTTTATCGTCCTTAGAGATTTGTTGCTTTTTCCGGAATTTGTCAAAGTTGGTTGCTTTAAGCAAAGCACTGCCCTAAGTAAATCAAGCTTGCAATTCTTTCCAGCGGGCTTGGATGTCAGTAATGGTATAAACTGCCCTAAAGTCAATGTTGCCTTGGGCATAGTATTCAGCACCACCCTGCTGGCGATCGACCAGTGAAATTACCTTATTGACCGTGTAGCCTGCTTCCCGTAAGCGGACGATGGCCTTCATGGCAGACTGCCCAGTGGTAACAACATCTTCCAAAATCACCACATTGCTATGGTCAGGCAGGATAGGACCTTCAATATAGGCACGGGTGCCATGACCTTTAGCCTCTTTACGAACAATCAAAGGAGTGATGGAGCGCCCCTCATAGGCTGCGACAACACTGACTGCTGTGACGATTGGATCTGCTCCCAAGGTTAAGCCACCCACGCCAACGACAGTGTCATCTAAATATGTAAGCATTACCTGCCCCACCATTTGTCCACCCTGGGGATGGAGGGTAACGAGTTTGCCATTGATGTAGTAATTACTCTGCTGGCCCGACGATAGCGTAAAGTTACCCTCTTTATAGGCGTCGGTGCAAATTAAATCGAGCAGCTGTTGTTTAACAGTGGTGAGGTTGACAGGGGCTGTGGACATGGGATTAATAGTAATGAAATTAATTAAGCAACGGACGGTTTAGAAGAACCATAGACTCAGCACTGAAAATAATGTGGTCAAAAAGTGTTGCAAAAATTAGCAAAACGGATAGGATAGAGGCCAACTTTTATCAAGTAAATTTGCTTGAAATTTTGGCAGCTTCATTATTAACTGCTGAATAGTGCTTAGACAGTTTATCGATTTTTATGGACTGGGGTACTATATGCCCCAAATTGTGAGGTTAAACCACCATGAAATTTAAGGGGCTAGTACTTGGTACTGCCGTTGCGATCTCAACTTTGTCAACAATGGCACCCCGTGCCAACGCTCAGACCGCAACCTTCAATGAACCCACTGTTCTCGAAACGTTAGATGATATCAATTCACGTCACAGTGGCAGCTATTATGGGGACCGTAGTATTTTCCGTCAAACAGCTCATATATTTGGTCTGGGTTTGCCAGGGGGAGCTGCTTTTCCTGAGCTAGAGCTAGACCGTAACGCTGAAGGCATTTCCGAAGCCTACAACGAGCTAATGTTTCTCCAAACCCGAAACACCCCAACGATTCGGGTTCCTGATTTGGTGAACCCATACAATACTTCAATCCAAAGACTTCCGGGTTCGCAATTTCGCAGCCGCGTCGTTGGGTCTGAGCTGAATTTTGAGCCGTTGCCTCGACGCTAAAATAAACCCCCCAGAGCTTCGGAAGCTCTGGGGGGTTATCAATCCAGGGTGCAGGAATCGAACCTGCCTGAGGCGAATTATGAGTTCGCTGCCTAATCCGCTCGGCCAACCCTGGCTACATGCAAGAACATCTATTAGGCTTGTTATATCACAGTCAACTGCCCAACGGATTTGAGTAGTAGATTTTGATATATTTAAGCTTGCTTTTCTAAAGGTACGCTAGTTCATTTTGCTTTTCCAGCTAAGTCCTTAGTGCCCTATGACCTTACCCCATGAGAATTAATCCAGCCATTGCATTTACATTGATTTTGCTTGCCGCCATGTTTGGTTCAGGTATTGTGAGCGCATCTTGGGGATATTCACTAGGTCGGCAAGCCCTCACCGGTATTCGTCAACCAGAAACGCGACCCGCTAGTGCATCAACGGCTAGTCGAGGTACCACCCAAACCAGTGACTTTGTCTTGCTGAAGGAGGAAGATATCCTCAAAAATATTAAGGCTCGAATTGAAGGCGGTTTGGATACTGCTGAGTAGTCGAACAATGCAGCAGATACATAAACCTATCCTCTTAGAGGGCTGGCGGGGGCGGTGCAGAGTTTAGATGCAGTTAGCAGTGGGTTTTTCCCGATTAATGCTACAGGTGTCATGATTCGCCTGATAGTCATTATGGTTTTGATCATTCTGAACGCTTTTTTTGTAGCGGCAGAATTTTCGATTGTATCAGTACGACGATCGCGTATTGACCAGCTGGCTGCTGTGGGGGACGTCCAGGCCCAAACTGTACAGAGCCTACAGCAAAGCATTGATCAGTTGCTGCCGACCACTCAAATCGGCATTACCCTCGCTAGTTTAGCCCTTGGCTGGATTGGTGAAGATACCTTGGCGCTCATTTTGCATCACTGGTTACGTAATCTATCTATATTCGCTACTGTTTTTTCCCATGCGATCTCACTGATGGTAGCGTTTTGGACCCTGGCCTATTTGCAGATTGTTTTGGGAGAACTGGTGCCAAAATCCTTGGCCCTCAGTTATTCAGAACAAACATCTCGCCTGCTGGGGCCTGTGAGTCTCATGGTAGCTCGCTTATTCTCGCCGGTTGTATGGCTTTTAAACCTATCTACCCAAGGGTTTCTAAAGCTCGTGGGACTACAAGAGCAACGTCAGTCTGACACGCAACTTACCTCTGATGAGTTGCAAATGATTATCAGTACCCCGACAGCGGTGCTCGATCTAGACCAGGAAGAACGGGAAATTCTCAATAATGTTTTTGAGACTCGGGATTTTACTGTTGAAGACATCATGGTGCCGCGCACCCAGATTATTGGAATTGATAATACTGCTACCTGGCAGGAACTCTTGAATATGGTGGTGGAAACAGGATACTCTCAATTTCCACTACTGGGTGATTCCCTGGATAATATCAGCGGAATTGTGGACTTTAAGGCCATGGCTGAGCCATTAGCCAAAGGTCAACTTGCACTGGCTACACAAATTTCTCCTTGGATGAAGGCAGCACGGGTGGTACCAGTGGACTTACCACTGAGTGATTTACTCAGTCGGATGCAGCGGTTAAACCTTTCAATGATGATTGTGGTTGATAATTATGGCGGTACAGCTGGATTGGTGACCTGGACAGATGTGACCGCTGAGCTTATTGGTGATGAGGATGAGCTAATTCCTGGGGACATTGTCTATTTAGACGACTACTCAGTGCTAGTGCCTGCCCAGATGGAAATCGATGCGGTGAATAAGGAGTTTATGCTCTCACTACCAACAACTGAGGACTATCAAACATTAGCGGGATTTGTCATTAACTCGTTGCAGAAAATTCCTAGAGCAGGGGAGCAGCTGAGTTATGGAGATGGCCTTGTTTTTACCGTTAAGGCTGTTAAAGGTCCTAAGTTGGAGCAAATCCAAATTACTCGTCATCAGCTGCCCCTACGCCGTCGAGTCCCTCGCAGACAGCCGTAAAATTGACACAGCGCCCACCGTCACACCTTGCTAAGATCGCCACAATTCTGACAATGGGGACTAGGAAAATTAACGCTGTAACTGAACTATGTGGCGACCATATGACGACAGTCAACTAAAGAATGAAGGACTGCTGTGGTAATATCTGGTTGACTTTGAGGAAAGTAGAGCCAATTTGAGAGCAAATTGCTCTCTGGTGTGAGGGACCCTGGCGTGCAACAACAAGATTCTCAGATAGTAAATAATAGTCACGAAAACTCCATTCGCATTGGTGTAATTGGTGTTGGCAATATGGGCCAGCATCATGCTCGTGTACTTAGCCGTATTAAGGATGTTCAGCTGGTTGGTATCTCTGATATTAATGTTGAGCGAGGCTTGGCAACGGCGGGTAAGTATGGCGTGCGCTTCTTTGAGGATTATGACGAACTGCTAAAGCATGTAGATGCTGTCTGTATTGCGGTGCCCACACGGTTTCATAACACGGTAGGGATGGCGTGCCTGCAGGCAGGTGTGCATATGTTGATTGAAAAGCCCATTGCTGCCAACATTGCGGAAGCCGAGTCTTTAGTCAATGCAGCAGCTGAGGCTAACTGTATTTTGCAGGTGGGACATATTGAACGATTTAATCCAGCGTTTCAGGAATTGCGCAATGTTCTAAAAACGGAGACATTGCTCGCCTTAGAGGCCCGACGTATGAGTCCTTACACCCAGCGAGCGAATGATGTGTCAGTGGTTCTAGATTTGATGATCCACGATATTGATCTTCTTTTGGAGTTGGCCGAGGCCCCGGTGGTCAAGCTGACTGCCAGTGGTAGTCGGGCTGGAGATTCTCCCTATTTAGATTATGTGACCGCCACCCTGGGGTTTGCTAATGGCATTGTAGCTACGCTGACTGCTAGCAAGGTTACCCACCGCAAGATTCGCAGTATTGCAGCACACTGTCGTAACTCACTCACAGAGGCTGATTTTCTCAATAATGAGATTTTGATTCACCGGCAGACGACGGCCAATACTATGACTGATTACGGTCAAGTGCTTTATCGTCAAGATGGTCTGATTGAGAAGGTCTACACTAGTAATATTGAGCCTCTCCATGCAGAACTCGAACACTTTGTTGATTGTGCCCGTGGGGGCGGTAAGCCTTCTGTTGGTGGTGAGCAGGCACTTAAAGCGTTGCGACTGGCCAGTCTGATCGAGCAAATGGCGCTGGATGGCCAAGCGTGGAAAACGGATGATGAGATGGCTGGTGTACTACAGGCGGTTACTGTATAGCGGTGATCACAGCGGGTTCGATTGCGATCGCAACTAGACTACTCTCCTGTGCGGCAACACCAAAAATGACTTCACCTGCATGGGCGGTAAAAAAGCAACGGCGGATACCATCTACGGTCCGACAAAGGGCGACGGTGCCTGAGCGAATTTGCCATGCCTGCTCAGAGGCATTAAGTTCAAGGACTTCGTCTTGCTGAATGTGGCATGCCGTTTTAATTGGTGTGTTGGGCGATGCGCTCAATATAGACATAGAGATATAGCAGATTAGGCTGACGCTAGTCTTCTAGCATAGTCAAGAAAAGCAGTGGATTGAGCGTTTGCTTATGTATCTTAGGAATGTTGCAATAAACTTTATCAAAAGCTTATTTGCATTAGGCCATTACTGGGAACATATCGTCATCTGGAGCGTGGTGCAGCTACTGCGTAGTTGATAATGGCTGTATTTTTGGCATATGTGGATGAAAGGGTGTGAGTGAAACGCCTGCGCGCTGGGCTGAAATTGCCCCAATGGCCTCTAGATAAGACCTTACAGGCAATACTTTCAGGCCTAACGTAGGGGCATCGACGGCTAGTGCAGTGGTATTGTCTTGAACGGCAATAATTTGGGTATTGGTATCGCTCAGGCTAAGGACAGCACTGCCGCCTAAGGTACTAGCGGGGACAATTAAAGTATCCACGTTGCTAGCACTGATGCTGTGGGGGTGAGCTACTGTACTCAGCTGTGGGGCTTTACTCAGACCCGCTAGTACGCAAGGTAAGAAGGTATGACCAATTTCCTCAGCGGCAGACCGAGGGGAAATCGTTGGATCAAGGGGTAAGGGTTGCAGTGCTGGAGCATGGGCACAGGGGACTTGAAATTCACGTACCACCAGATGGCTAATGATGGCTTCAGCGCCAGCCAGAGGATCAACCCCGATACCCTGACGGTAGTCGGTAAGCGCGTCGCTACCCAGGTCATCGGGGAATCTGGCGATGACGGCAATAGCGTTACAGCCTGCCTGTAACAGTTGCTTTGCTGCGCGCAGTAAACTATCGGGCCTTTCCACGGTGCCCCAGGTTGAGGCTTGGGCCTGTTTGAGCTTCACCCCCAGGGAGGCGTCAGTTGTGACGTAGCTATGGATGTTAAGGCCGAGGGTTGCACGGGCAGCATCAGCAGCTTGCAGGTGTCGCCAACGGAGAGTATCCTCAATGGCCTGGTCAAGCACCAGGCCAATGGTGTTTTGGTGGACTGGATGTAGATGCCAGCGGCCAGCAGCAAACTGATCGAGCCCGTAACCCTCAACATAATAGGCATTAGCCAGGGGCCAATAGAGCTGGGCTCCGTTGAGGACATTGGGATGAGTGATGAGACGGTCAGTGACGCTTGCGATCGCACGAGCTATGGGCAAAGCATCCCCTGCATACCCTCCAATAGCGGCTCCTACCCCTGTGGGGATAATCATCATTGTGGTGTAGGGATGATGATGATTCATACTAATTAGGGGCAACAACCGTGACTACTGCTTCCACATGGGCAGTTGCTTCAGCTACCGATGTGATTGCCCAGCGTAGGGGCTCACCATGGGTCCGCAGTTGCGTTTCAATGTGGTCTCTCAACTCACTCCCGGTGGTCTGCAGCTCAACAGTGATTTGAACAAACTCTGTTGACAAGGCTGAAGGAATGCCCGAAACGTTGTTGTCTTTTGTCATTACGTACTCAGTTAGAGGGCGTAGCTTATCCTTGTTGTCTTAGTGTGGAAACGTCTCGATGGGCAGAGGTTCTAGGGAATGTCTCTGCTTCTATCCCTGAAATTGGCCAAACTGGGTCTGATAAACTTCGTCTTCTTTTTCTGTTTCTAGCTTAATGTCCGAGGTTGGATAGGCCACGCATAGCAATGCATAGCCATGGTCCTGAAGTTCTTGGCTAACGCCCATCCCATCTTCCTGGGAGACGCTCCCTTCGGTGAGCAGTGCGGCACAGGTAGTGCACACACCGGCACTACAGGATGTGGGCAGGTCTAGGCCAGCGGCTTGGGCCGCTGCTAAGATCGTTTGCTGCCCGTCTACAGCGATAGTCTGGATGGTGCCTTGATGGTGAATTTCGACAGAATAAGTTGCCATTGCGCAGATTCTTTGACCAATAATTTTGAAAAAGTTTTTGAATATCTAGATTGAAACAGGGATTGAAACAGGCAGCAATTAAAGGTTTAGCCTTATCCTAGGCTTGAGATTTTTCCTTAAAAACGCGCTCAAACTCCTCTAGTAAGTCATCCATTTCTTCCAAGGCCTGATTGACGTCGATGCGTAGTGTGCCCAGGTTAGGCTGTTCTAGCAGTTGTACTAAAGAATTACGTTTTTCTCTAATTTGCTCGATCTGAGTCTTCAGCGTTTCTAGGGTCATGGTTGTGACTTTTTCCACCATCTACAGACTCCAGAATAAGCAACTTTGGGTGATCAATGCCAGAGACAAGCTACTGGTCAGTAATCAGTCAATCCATGGTAAGTGGTGATTTGTTGGCAGGATCTTCATTGGGAATAAGTCCACTGCTTGAAGTGCTGGGGCAGCAAATGCCTTGAAATAGCTAAGCCAGGTTTAAGTTTTAGCCGGAGTTTAAACTCAAATCCCTTTACTATAGATTTAGTGGTTTATTGGCTCATAAATCACCAAACAGACCCAAGGCAATGCGCTTATGCATGCCACGTAAGTTCCTTTTTGATCTAATTTCTGCATATGCTACGCAAAATCCCCCTCGGTGGTGTTTTACTATCAGTTGGTTCAATCCTTACTCTGGTTGGGTTTGTGGCCTACTTTAGAGATATGGCTACCTTAAACCTGGCTGGGTTTTTCTATGGAATTCCACTGTTGTTGGGGGGAGCCGCATTGCGAGCCGCTGAGCTAGAGCCAGTGCCCTACACTCAGGAGCCTAGTGATACGGTGATTGCCCTGAGAGACAAAATAGCTACCCAAACTCAAAACCAGGTGCGTAAGGATGTGATGCGCTATCGCTATGGTCAAGAGGCCCATCTTGATATTGCTCTGGAGCGTCTTGGCCTGAGCCCCAACGATAAAGTGCGACCAGTGCTCAGTGGTCTGCGAGAAGAGCTGCGGGATGGGGCCTATGCCCTAGTGCTGGAGTTTGACTCCCCCTATATGCCCCTAGAGAACTGGCAGGAAAAGCACGTCAAAATTGAAAAATTCTTTGGTCCAAATGTGCGTGCTGAGATTGATGCAATGCCCAATGATCACATGGAATTAGCCCTGATTACAACGTCTGGTACGGATGCTTAGTGGCTGAAAGCAGCCGATAGAAGAACAATTAAATGGCAACAGCCGCCCCATATTGGGGCTGGCATGCCTGGCTTTATCTGTTGGCAAATGCGTTCTACTGCGCAATGATAGCAGCAGATCTGCTTAAATACTGAGGATGCCAGACCACTGTACTTGTTTGCGTTTGGTGCGCCGGTAGGAGAAAAAGCGTTCCGGCTCTTGATAGGTGCAATGGGGTGCCGTGGCTACTTGCTCGGGAGCTAATCCCATTTGCTCTAACTGAATTTGGTTGATGCGGCGCACGTCAAGGCGGACATGACCCGGTTTGCTGTCGGGTTGTAGGGGAGAATTGTCCATGGTCAGCAAATGATTGACCACTGCCGTGTCGTCATTTAAATGGTTTGCTTCGACAATGCTCATGCCGATTTCAGCAGCGACGTCTTCTCCCACCTGATAAACGTCTCCTGCGATCGCAGGACCTAATAGTACCTGCAAATCTTGGATTTGAGAGCCTTGGGCCTGAAGTTTGGCAATCGCCACTGGCACGATTTTTTGGGCGGTACCGCGCCATCCGGCATGGGCTGCTGCTACTTGTCCGGTACGTTTGTCTGCAATTAACGCTGGTGTACAGTCTGCTGTGCACACCCAAGTGGCCTGTCCGGCCCTGTCACTAAAGCAGCCGTCAGCATGGGGGCGCTGAATATCCTCGTCTGCAACGATGCTGGTACCGCTGGCTACTAAGGTTTTCGTGCTGCTTCTAATCTCCGCTGGGGCAAGGACAATGTTGCCATGAACCTGCTTGGTTCTTAGGACCTCGGCGTCTGGGTGTAGTAGCGGCGTAAGTCCCTCAGGGGGTTGGGGGGCAAACGCTGAGGTAAAAAAACCATGGGGTTGAGCCACAAGCTCACAGGTTAAGTAAGGCTTACCCTGCCAAGTTTGCCAAATCCAATTGTGCATGAGGTGTGGAGTGAGAGGGTGAGTAGAGTTAAGACTGACACGCTACCAGCTTAGCTTTTACTGGCAATCTCAGCTTGAGTAGTCCATATTCTAGACCTTCGACTACTGCCTGATAGGAGGCTTCTAGAATATTGGGTGACAGGCCTACGGTGGTCCAACGGCGCTCACCATCGCTAAATTCCACCAGTACTCGAGTTTTAGCAGCTGTGCCCGAAGCACTGTCTAGAATACGAACCTTATAGTCTGTTAAATAGAAGCGCTCTAGTTCTGGATAAAATCGCTCTAATGCTTTGCGAAGGGCATGGTCTAGCGCTTCTACAGGACCATTTCCCTCAGCTGAATAGAGTAGATCTTTACCGTCTACAGCTACTTTGACGGTGGCCAGGGAATAGCTGCTGGCAGTGTTTTGTGGGGAGTATTTGACCGTGCTGGCTGCATAAAGCATGCGATCGCAGTGTACTTGGAACCCATGCACCTCAAACATGGTTGGCCGTTCCCCCAGGGCTTCACGCATCAACAATTCAAAACTGGCCTCCGCTGCTTCAAACTGATAGCCTTCATCTTCTAAAGACTTAAGCCGCTGGAGGAGCTGGCGAGATGTGGGATTGGTGCGATCTAATTGGAGCCCAAAGCTGCGGGCCTTGGCCATGATATTGCTCAGACCCGCCTGATCGGAAATGACGATGCGGCGCAGGTTGCCAACCGCAGCAGGTTCGATATGTTCGTAGGTTTTGGGATTTCGTTCCACGGCACTGACATGGATGCCCCCCTTATGAGCAAAGGCTGATAACCCCACATAGGGAGCATGGTCATCTGGAGCCAGATTAACGATTTCGCTGATATATCGACTAGTCTCGGCCAGAGTTGCCAGTTTGTCGGCGAGTAAGCAGTCATAGCCCAGCTTCAGCTGTAAATTGGGGATTAACGAGCAAAGATTGGCATTGCCGCAGCGTTCGCCATAGCCATTCATGGTGCCCTGGACCATGGTAGCCCCCTCCAAAACAGCGGTGAGAGCGTTGGCAACTGCTAGCTCACCATCGTTGTGGGTGTGAATACCCAGGCGGGGAGGAGTTGCCAAATTGAGGGTGGTTAACCACTGGCTGACAGTGCGGACAATACTTTTGACCTGATGGGGTAACATGCCGCCATTGGTGTCGCACAGCACCAACCACTCAGCCCCAGCCCGAATTGCAGCCTCTAAGGTCTGCACAGCATAGGCCGGATTATTCAGGTATCCATCAAACCAATGTTCTGCATCGTAGATGACTCGACGCTTTTGCTTCTTTAAGTAAGCAATGGAGTCATAAATCATAGACAGATTTTCACTCAGGTCTGTTTTCAGACTCTCTTTCACATGGAGGTCCCAGGATTTGCCAAACAGGGTTACCCAATTTGTTCTTGCGGCTAATGCTGCGGCCAGGGTGACATCTTCTGCGACTGGACGGCGGGGGCGTCGAGTTGAGCAAAATGCAATCACCTCAGCTTGCTGTAAGGGGTATTGCTGCAGCTGAGCAAAAAACTGACCATCCTTAGGATTTGCCCCCGGCCAGCCGCCTTCAATAAAGGGAATGCCTAATTCATCTAGCCGCTGAGCGATATTTAGTTTGTCCTCAACTGAGAGAGACAGGCCCTCGCGCTGAGCACCGTCTCGTAACGTCGTGTCATACATCCAAAGCTGGTTAGAAGAAGCCATAGCAACCGGAGCACAGTGTAGTGAAAGAATCAAAATCTTAAATGAGAAGATGCTACCCGTTGAACGTGCTAATACTTAATTTTTTTGGGGTATTTAAAGCTTGGTTAGAAAACATTATCAATGTGTGGCACCTGAAATGAGCCTTATATTCTAAGGAGTTTTGAATCAGCCTAGAAAACATTGATTAGCACCCTATAAATCTTGAGCGTTGTTGATCCGAACTATCTGAACTATGAATTAACCTGCGAAATGCAGTCAAATAGCATCGCAACAGACAGGGTTATTCCTTCATTCATAAACGGTCAACCTCACAATTACTTGTCCCCGTATCCATCAAACTATTTACGTTACTTACTACACTCAATAGAACAAGAAACTACGTGTAAGTTTGAAACTCTTAACCTATAGAAGCATTATGCCAAAAATTACTGTTCAAAAGAAAACACTTGAGTGTGAAGCAGGGGCCAATTTACGACATGTGCTAATAGAGAATGGCATTGCATTGCATAACGGCAACTCTAAGTTAATCAACTGCCGTGGTATTGGCAGCTGTGGTACTTGTGCTGTGCTGGTTGAAGGAGAGGTATCAGAACCTAATTGGAAAGATCGAGGACGGCGCTCGCTACCTCCCCATAACCCTGAGCGACCCCTGAGGCTAGCATGTCAAACCCGTGTGCTAGATGACATTACAGTGAAAAAATATGATCAGTTTTGGGGGCATGGTCAAACAATAGTTTGGTAAAGCATTAACGTTTAGGGCCAAAGTTGTTAAAGTTAATGTCTCTGTTTTGTGCAGATAGCGACCCAATTTGTGGGGAACTAGGTGATGATAAAAGTCGATGGTAGTCAGGAGTGAGTAGGTGAATGAATAAGTTTATCTTGGGTAGTATTCTGGCAGCGATTTCGCTGATGGCCATCTATGGTACCAGTGCCTCTGACCGAGTTACCTCTTGGGTTGATGGGACTGAGAGTGCCTCTAGTCAGAGTGATTTTGGTCAGTCTGAGGGGGCTGACGATAACGCATTTATTTCTCTCAATTCTACTGAGGCAGACCGCGACGCAGTGACGGATATCAATCGGACTCCTTTGGAGAAGGCGGGTGATATTCCTCAACGTCAAACCATCGGTGTTACTAGCAATCCAAATTTTGGGGTAACTGCATCACCCAATACGGATGATACCGGGGGAGGTGTCGTTCAGCCGAATCCTTCTACTGCTCAAACTCCGCCTGCACAAACCTCCCCTGGCGCTACTTCACAGACACGGCCTGCGAATCAAGCTCCAGGTCAGACAAGTCAATCTGGGGAAGTGATTCGAGCCCTATGGTAGATCATGAGATTGCTGATAGCGTGTGATTGAAAAGGGGTTTGATAGAAATCTATGGGTCACGCAGATGTATTGGTAGTTGGTGGTGGGATTGTTGGTCTAGCGATCGCAACCGAACTTCGTCGACAAGGCGCTACTGTTACCGTACTCAGTCGTGATTTTAATGCGGCAGCCGGTCATGCAGCAGCAGGGATGTTGGCTCCCCGTGCCGAAGGCCTAACCGGTTCCCTCTTAGAGCTAAGCCAGCGTAGTCTGGCTCTGTATCCTGAGTGGAGTCGTAAACTTGAAGAACTGACAGGTCAAGAAACAGGTTACTGGCCCTGTGGCATTTTAGTGCCGTCGTTATCAGCGTCTGCGCCGAAGCGACTGAGTCAGACCGCTATTCATAGCTATCAATCCCATTTGAGTCCAGAAGTGACCGGTGGTTACTGGTATCCCGAAGAGGGGCAGGCTGATAACCGTGCTTTACTCAAAGCATTACGCTTGGGTGCCCAAGAGCTAGGAGTAGATATTCAAGAAGGTGTCAGTGCTGAGGCCTTCATACAGAATAATCA
>JBCCXQ010000091.1:0-15239 GCA_039191365.1 Cyanobacteria bacterium P01_F01_bin.13
CGCTCCCCGCACGTCCCAATCCTCCACGAACACAATTCTGTCTTGCGTACGTTCCCACGGATTCTACAACCTCCCTCCTACCACTGCACGCCAGCCACCGCCTTCGACGCTGTCCTGCTCCCTCCCCCCGACATTCGGTTTTGGAGACCGACGTTCTACCAACTGAACTAAGGACGCACGACTCTTTGAACTTGTCCCATTGTAAGGCTTAACCTGTGGGCTTTAGATACCCTCAGCCTATTTTTTGCCCTGTTTTTCAATGGGTCGATCAAAGCGCTGCTTCAAGCGAGTTGCCTTACCAACGCGATCGCGAAGGTAGTACAACTTAGCACGACGCGCTTTACCTCTGCGTAAGACCTTAATATTGGCTACGCGAGGCGCATGAAGTAAGAAAACACGCTCTACACCCACACCTTGAAAGATGCGACGTACAGTGATGGTCTCGTTGATACCGCCAGTGCGCATGGCAATGACCGTACCTTCGTAGGGCTGTACACGTTCCTTACCACCTTCCACGATTCGGACACCGACCCGAACCGTATCCCCAACATAGATTTTGGGAATATCGTCTTTGATATGTTCCGCTTCTATTGAGCGGATAATCTCCTCAGCGTTCATAAGCCCTGAAAAGCGCACGGTCTTTAATAGTAGGCCAACATGGTACGAAACACCAAGGCTTTTTCAGGAAAAGTAGGGTGGGCAATGCCCACCATCCATCGAATATTTTGGTGACGGGCAAGGGGCAGCGGCCTAGCGACAAGGGGCAGTGGGCAATAGGTTTTGAAAGAGAAGGTTTTGAAGTGCATAGACTGCCTGACTCCACACCCTATTGCCTAGTTTGCTTTGCGAACACACTGCCTAAGTGAGGTTAAGAATCCGGCATACTATATATATAGTGGTTAGAGATTTTCGATTTCGAGATCCTCTACTCACGATTCACGATTCACCACTCACTCACTCTATGAACGTTTTAGGTAATTTGCTGTCACGGGCTTTGGCTGTTCCAGTCATGGTGGGTCCGCGCAAGTCCCAAGGGATTGAGTTGAAGTCTGAATCTGAACAGGAAACGATGCGGCAGTCAGGCCGGATTGTGGCTACGGTGCTCAAGGAAATTGCTGAGCTAGTGCAGCCAGGAATGACAACGGCGGATTTGGATGCTCATGCAGAAAATCGCATCCGAGAGATGGGGGCTATACCCAGCTTTAAGGGGTATCACGGGTTTCCTGGTTCTATTTGCGCCAGCATCAACGATGAGGTAGTGCATGGTATTCCCCGCAAGCGCAAAGTTATTAAGGCTGGAGACTTACTAAAAGTAGATACTGGAGCATACTACGAAGGATTTCATGGGGACTCATGTATCACGATTGCGGTGGGCAAGGTACATAAACGAGCCCGGCAGTTAATGGATGCAGCCGAGGCAGCACTGTATGCAGGTGTGGCCGAGGCCTTGCCAGGGAAAACGCTGCTAGATATTGCTGGGGCGATTGAAGACAGTATTCAGGCAAGCGGTTACACCGTGGTTGAGGATTTTACCGGGCATGGTGTTGGTCGTAATTTGCATGAACCGCCGTCGGTGTTTAATTTTCGAACTAAAGAGCTACCTAATGTGACGCTAAAACCAGGGATGGCTTTAGCAATTGAACCAATTTTAAATGAGGGCTCTAAAGTGACTCGTACCCTCAGGGATCGGTGGACAGTTGTGACGTGCGATCGCAAACTTTCTGCCCAATTCGAACACACTGTCTTGATCACGGAAAACGGTCAAGAGATCCTCACCGACCGCTCTAAAGTCTAGTTGCTTCTGAGTTTTGCGAGGTCTACACAGGCATTTTTGTCGTAGTCGACTTCCACATCAACCGTATAGATTTGCTGAGAGCTAGCCTCTGGAAAGTCAGCGTACGCTTGAATCTTGTCTAGGGCGATGTCGTTGAGAAACTCGTAGCCAGAGCTGCGTAATAGAGTAGGCTCGGTTGCGATCGCTCCGTTAGAATCTACGATGACACCGACTAGTCCTGCCTTGGGTAAAGGACTTAAACAGCGCCGCAGCTGTCGGGGTCCATGGTACTCCACTGTAAGGGGATAGCTAATTTGCAGCGGCTTGTCTAACGCTTGGACAGAGGACACATCCAGCCCCGGCTGATCAGCTAATTCGTCTAACCATATTCGCTTAGCCTCTTCAACCTCGGGATCTGTTGTCTTCAGTACGCTATGGCTTAAGCGCGCCAGGAAATCCTGCAGTAATTTTGGTACGCCCTGAGATTGAATGCCTTCCCGCAGGACCGCTAACGTTGGCGGTTCCTGAATGGCCGAGGGCCGAGGGGTATTATTGCTAGGGCTAGGATTAGCAGCATTACTGTCATTAACAGGTGGTGAGAGCACGGCTAGTTCATCAGAGCTATCTCGACTTGCCGATTCTGACCGATTACTTCTATTGCTGCTGCGAGTAGAGCCAGCACGGCTGCTACTGGAATCGCGGCTTACCGTCCGATCATTAGAACGTCGTCCGTCCTGCGAACGGCTGGCCTGCTGTTGCTGTGAACTAGTGGCCGGTCTAACTCTTGTTACCCCCGTTGCAACTGGGCGAGCAGCCGTCTGAGGCGCTGTTGTTGGCCCAGTTGCCGCTCCGGGTCTGGTTGGCTGCACCTTTGCTGGAGGAATACGGGTGACTGTGATGCTTTCCCCTTCTGGATCAGGTGGTGGCACAATTTCATCAGACAATCCACCAGCAACGGGAATCATTAAAAGCCCCGCATGCAGACCTGCCGCCAGTAAAAAAATAGGATTAACAAGAAGCTTCAAAAAATTCATGGCAGTGCAGGCAAAAAGTAAACGAAAGCCAACCTATATCTAGGTTAAACAATAGCTAGAACATTTCTGAAACAGCTATTCCAAATATCCAACTGATTGTGTAAGACAGGGTTAACAGAACACCTCAAGGGGCATTCTTAGCCCTAGCGTGGATCGTTAGGCCAAACAAACACTAGAGTAGTCCCTTTCAAATCAATCATTGATATGTAATTGACGGGCTGATTATTAGCATCGTAAACACCATAGAAAGGATGACCGCCATATAGACCTTCATCAATTTGAGTCATACCTGCATTGATCAGAGCCTGCCCTAATCCTTCTCGATTTACGAGATCAATATTTCTGGAAATCTGCTTAAACGTTGCTTGAGGCAGTGGCTGATAAGTGCCATCACTAATGCTATCAGCTGTAAAAAAGACGGTCGGATCAACCACATTCTGAATATCCTGTGCCCTGAAACGTAGGTTAATTGGATCCACACTTAACCATTGCTCAGTAATATCAAAATTACTGGTCCCTTCACTCGATGCCCCCAAAAACTGACTTAAGTTACTACCAAACGCCTCTTGCTGCACAGGGTCAAAGGCAAAGGATTGTTCGCCTGGGTCTTCCTCGAATTCTTCGAATTCCTCCTCAAATTCGTCTTCTGGTATTTCCTCAATAATCTCTTCCAGCTCTTCAGAAACCTCTGTAAGCACAGGAGGAGCAACTGCAACTGGTGGTGGCGCCGCTTCAGGCGGCGGTGCTAGAAGCGCCTCAGGTGGAGGAGGCACTGGTTCAGCTGGAGCCAAAATATCGCTAAGACTGACTGCCTCAATAGTGACTTCGTCTTCTCGTTCTGACTCTACAAGCTCTTCTACCTTGGACGCTGATAAGTCAATGGCTGGCAAAATTAGTAAAACACCATGTATTCCTAAGGCCATCCATACAACTGGGCGTTTGAGAAAACTAATGCCGTATGTTGAGAGCTGCGCTGTTACATAGGGAAGAGCCTGGATGAACAGAATTGGCTGTAGAGCAAGATTCTTTGCCATCGTGACCGGATTCTTGCGCGATTCAGAAGGAGTAACGCTTACCATGCTCTAGAAAACTAGGGAACGAATACTAAGGAAACCTTGGAGGAACGAACATTCCCCCAAGGCGAAAATGGTTGATGCACACTGAACGAATGAAAGCCGAAAAAGCTTGCAAATAGTCTTTCCTTAGGAAATAGCTCCCAAGGAAAGACTCAAGAACTTAGTTGAAGATCGTGTTTGCTGCTGCGTCGTAAGCTTCCAGAGTGGAATCAGTTGCACTGTCAGGCAGAGGTACATAACCAACTTCAAGGATGAGTTCACCAGCATCAGCTTGCTCAATGTAGAACTCAACGAAGTCAGCAACACCAGTGCTAGGGTCAGCTAGGGCAGCAGTGTTTACATAGATGAAGATGGGACGACCAAGGGGCTTATAACGATCGCCTTCAACGTTAGCAACACTGGGCTGAATGAAGGTACCCAAATCATCGTTATAGATGCTAGAAGCACCTAGAATGTCGGTGTTCTCTAGGTAGTAAGCCATACCGAAGTAACCCAAGGCATAGGGGTCACCAGCAACACCACGCACCAATACGTTGTCATCTTCACTAGCAGTGTAGTCAGCGCGGCTAGCACCTTCTTCACCGTTAATCTTCTTAGTGAAGTAGTCGAAAGTACCGGAGTCAGTACCAGGACCAAATAGACCGATTTCCTCGTTAGGCCAGGAAGGATCAATCTGGTCCCAACGAGTAACAACACCCTCAGCCGCAGGGTCCCAAATAGCGTTCAGCTGCTCAACAGTCAGATCAGTTGCCCAATCGTTCTCGGGGTTGATAACAACAGTCAGAGCATCGTAGGCAACGGGGATAGCGATGTAGTCGATACCAGCTTCAGCACATAGAGCCTTTTCTTTGTCCTTAATAGGGCGAGATGCGTCAGAGATTACAGTCTCACCAGCACAGAACTTCTTGAAACCGCCGCCAGTACCGGAAACACCAACAGTAATATCTGCATTGGGGTTTACAGCAGCGTACTCTTCAGCCATCGCCTCAGTGATGGGGAAAACAGTACTAGAACCGTCGATAGCGATGCTTTGAGCAACTGCAGATGTAGCAGTTAGAGCACCAATAGCAACTACTGCAGCTACTGTGCCGAAAAATTGAGTGAACTTAACCATAACTACACACTCCGTGGCTATTTATTCAGGCCACGAAGCAATATAGCCACAACAAGTTAAGGCAAACTAATTGCCTGGTTAAGGAGTGACTTTTGTCTGTTTAAGGATAGGTAAAAAAGCAGACAAACCTACCGAAGCGAAAAACGGTTTATCTTTTCAAAAAATTATTTACAGCTGATTTACCAACTAAATTTCAGCTCAATTCTAAAATACGTCGCAGTATACAAAGTTAGGTTTGATTAAATTTTATATAAAGCCATGAACCAGGCCGGGTAGCTCTAATGATAACTGAACCGCCCGTAGTCTTCCCAAACGTATCAGCCAATGTTCATTTTATTGAACAAAGTCTAAAGCAGCAATGGCATTTTTTTAGCCATTGCTGCTTTAGTCCTGAAATAATTTTGAGGGTATTGCTGTTTAGTGATAAACCTATGCCTCGCCCTCAAAGTACCTGTACCAGACAGCGTTACCAATGATGGTAACTACAAGAATGCTACCTCCCCCTGTCAAGGCAAGTATGGGGTTGTAACCTCCTCTGGTGAGAGTCTCCATCCAAATGTTGGTAGTAGCCGAGGGAGAAACCTGATTGGCTAAAAATGGGGTCAAGTAAATTAGAGCTCCTCCACTGAGTAACCAACCCACCATAGATGCTAATAAAAAAATAGTTTTGCTCTTGGTTTGGGTACTCATAGCAGTTTCTAACAACCTATTAAGTGTTTAAGTATTTAGGGGTGTACCACTCAAGCAGGCGCTAGTTAAAGTGGCACCGTCAAAATTGGCATTGTCCAAGCAAGCGCACAACAGATTAGCTTGGGTCAGGTTGGCCCCTCGCAAAACAGCACCGCTCAGATTAGCTTCTTCTAAATCAGCTCCAGACAAATCCGTTCCTGCGAGATTCGCATTGCTTAAATCGGCATCACGCAGGATACAGCCAGACAGATTAGCTCCTCTCAAGTCGGCTCCTCGTAGATCGACAGCAGCCAAGTTGAGATTAGTTAAAACAGCACCGGCTAAAAATGCCCCAGAGAAACTTGTATTGGCTGTAGATGCCTCAAGTAATACGGCTCCCCGCAAGTCGGCATTGCGCAGATCAGCATCTACAAGATCAGCGCCCATCAAGTCAGCTCCCCTAAGATTTGCCCGGAGATCTGCTTGCTTGAGAATAGTTCCGTTCAGGTTAGCTCCCTTCAAATTGGCTTGAGCTAAGTTAGCGTTGCTGAGGTCTATGCCAGCCAGGTCGACTCCCATCAACTCTTTATTTTGTCCGTGCAAGATTGCCTCAATTTCTGATGGGGTCATGGAGTGACTTCTTTAGGGATAGAACGTTGCCTGTCGTCGGTAGCTTGGGGTTTAATGTCTTCTAACCACACAGTAGGCTGTTGGCTAGGACGCTGTGGTAATTGCAACATCCCGATTTCGGCCAATCGAACAATGGTCCTTAAGGACTCAACTAGGTTTGGATCAAATTGTCGCCCGCTGAGTTTTTCACAGGCTGTCAGGGCATCTCCCAGAGACATGGCAGTGCGTTCGCCTCTGGGTTCAGTGAGTTCTTGAAAATAGGCAACCAAGCCCAAAATTCTGGATTCAATGGGGATTTCTTCAGCTTTTAGCCCGTCAGGAGTACCGCTACCATCCCAGTATTCCAACTGGTGGGTGACAATGCGACTGATGGGGTCTAACTCAGGCATCGAGTACAGTAGCTGACCACCTAGGGCAGCGCGATCTCGCCAAAAGACCAAACTCGCCTTATCCAGCTGCTCTGCCGTTTGCTGAAAAATTTCCTTGGGGGCCTCAGCTAGGCCAATACGAAATAGTAACCCCGCTAACCTTAGACGGCGCAGCTGTAAGGTGGGTAAATCAAGCAGCTGGCCTAGGGTCTCGGCCAGGGCAGATACCTGCAATGATGCGACAGGATTAGCTTGGTCGCGATCGTCAATTTTTTGAACCATGCGCAAAAAGGCCTGAAGCTTATTGGCGGCCAAATTGCGATTGAGTTTAGAGGCCTGACCTTCTAGCTCCCACAGCTCACGAGTCTGACGGCTAACGGTGACGAGCTGTTGCTGACTACTCTGGAGGTAGTTAACGATGCGAGATACCACACCACTGAGGTCAGTTGGTGTACCTGATGGATTGTTCTTTAGAGTGTCGTAATGCTCCAGGAGCCGATCAGCCAGGGGGCCATCATAGACCCGCATGCGCTCAATCAAAATTTTGGCGGCGGCTTCTACAGGAGTGCGATCAAAGGTCCAAAGACCGTAAAACTTGCGTTCAACGTCTACAGTCGGGATGCTGTCATTTCGATATTCGTCGTCGGACAGTTCATGACATAGCACCATGGAGGCATACCCTGGGGCCAGAATAATCAGGTTCCACTCTTGGGTAAGGCTGTCATCGGTTTTCAGATCAATTAGATCCACATTGGCTAGCTGACTGGTGTCATGATCAGCAAACCCACTGTCAGGGACAGCTGCGATCGCAACTTTTTGTGAGCAGCGGGCAATGTCAGCATAGCGGTCAGCTTCTTGAAGGTACCACTTGCCTTGCTGAAAGGTAACCAAAACAAGTGATTCTGACCCATCTGGCTGCTCCAGAATATGATCCTCTAATGCATGACATAACGCCACCAGCGTATTTTTGAAATACACCCCATAGCTGGATGGCATTTGCCCCTCGGGCAAGGTTGTCTTTAATTGATTAAGTGTAGCCTCAGAATCCATAGTCAAGACATTCAGTGAGCCAGGGCAGAACTAGCTGTGAGCGATGCATCTATAGCGTTGGTCACATTGGTCTAGGGACATTCAAATCCTCTAGAAGCATTAGGTTGGCCGATGTGACTGACTGCAAACGTCCTAAGGTATTTGAATGTTTGCTGCATATCTATCAAGCTTGCTCAAAACAGACCAGCATGTTTATCTATGATTTCACACTTTGATGACAAGCGTGGAGTATCTGATACAACTTGTTTTGAACTGAGCCATTTTCCGCTTATTTAGATTAAAGGCACTCGTTAAAGGCATCAGTAGACTATCTGATTCAAGACTGCTGATCTGGTTAGTAATCGCGACAATCCAACTGGTCGAAATAATTGAAAGTACTTAACTTGAAGGGGAGACTTGTCGCCAATGTAGGCAAGTCATTAGAAACATTGAGTGAATTCCTATGACGACTACCCCTTACCAAGAACAGACTTGTCCCGCATGCGAGGTTACCATTGCCAACGATGTTGTCCAATTTGCTAATGACTCAACCGGTACCCGTGCTCGGCTCTATGCCAGAGTTTGCCAGTATGTCAAAAAACCTGACTGCATTAACCAAGACAAACAGCTAATTGGTGAAGTACTGCAAGAGGACGGCTTTATGGAAGCACCACCGCTTAATTTCGGACGCTAAGGTAACCGCTCGGCTACTTGCCTCAGTCGTTGCAACTGGGCCTCCATATCTTGCTTGGTCCAGTTAGCGGCAAATTTATTGAACCCAAAGGCTATAAGGGGATTGGGAATTTCAAACTCAAAGCGATTAAGCAAACGAGTTCCTGAAGTTTCTGGGATACATTCCCAGCGGTCTTTACCGGTAAAAAAGCCTGTAAATGCCCAAACGATAAGACCAGGACGACGCTCCACTACGGTGCTGATCAAACTGGGCTGCAGTAGCGGCACCTGGATGATAAATCGGGTCTGGCTATTCAGGTCTGTGCTCCAGGTGTCACCGATGGGTTCACAACGTAAGGCTGGATTGAGCCATTGATTCATTAAGGTGAGATCGCAAATACACCGTTCAACGGTTGTAGCGCTAGCACGAATAAAAATAGATTGCTCAAAAACACCCATAGCAACAGACACCAATATTTCACAGATAAGCAGTAGCAAAACGCTCGGCAGCCTTGACTGTTGCCGAGCATTTTCTACTTAACTCAGAGCAATCCAAAGCTAATGGCCATGATGGGCATGGTGCTTATGGTGGCTGTGGCTATGTTCATCATGGTGATGACCGTTATGGTGATGACCGTCATGATGGTGCCCGTTATGGTGGTGTCCATTGTGAGAGTTCTCGTGGTGGTGACCAGAAAAGTCCTCCAAAATCTGCGCTCGCTGGCGTTGATTGACTACAATACCCGACTCACCAAGCAGATCAGAAATCAGCCCATCCACCCAACCAGCTGCCATCGCTGTAAATGTCTCATTGTCATTGACACAAGGCATTTGCACATAGGTGACATCCGGACGCTTGCGCCGTAGATGGCCAATGATGTGCTCAACATCCAAAAGGGTTTCGTGGTTTTCTGTAGCAAATCCGATGGGCATAAACACCAGTGCTGTGGCTCCCAGGTCCATCAGGTTACGGGCTGCCTGGGTAACATTGGGCTGGGTCCATTCAATCATTGGTGTGTCATGGTTGAGCCAGCCAATAGAAATCAGCGGATAGTTATAAATCAACCGTTCCCGTACCGCGTCATAGAGCAGCTGACTTTCTGTGATGCCGGAGGTGAACCCCTTGGCTTTATGGGGACAGCCATGATTCATCAGCACAATGCCCGTTTGGGATGGTAGATGGGCAACGGCTAAATGCTGCTGAATTTTGTCCTCTACCTGGCGTGCTAATAGGTCGATATAGTCGGGCTGGTTATAAAAGGACGGCATATAGCGCGTGCTTTGGAGCCAATGGTCTTCTCCACTGGTAAATGTTTTCGCTAGGGCATTATTCACCTGCTCCACAGCAATGCCGCTGGTAAAAATAGAATCCACCACCAAGAGGGGATAGATCAGGAGCTTAGTGAACCCTTGGGATTGAATTTCCTCAAGCACCTGGTGAGGTAAAAATGGAGCGCAGAAGTTAAAGGCCTTAAAGACGCTAACTCGTTCGCCCCACTTGGCCTGTAAATTTCGTTCAATGCCCTCACGCTGGCGCTCAAAAATAGCATTGTGGGGTGAAATAAAGTGGTCGTGTTGATGGTCCCATTCATGGCGGTCAAACAGGGCCAAAAGCTTAGCTAGAGGTGGGTAGATCCAGGTGGGTACTGGGGCAAATTTAGCAGTTAGTAGATTAAGTGCCTGTTCGTTGTAGTTGGCGAAGTCTTCGTAACTTTCTACTTCGCCATATCCCATCAGTAAGACCGCTACGCGAGCGTCAGAATCACTTTGGTCTGGAGTCGATAGATGTGCGTGCGAAATCGCAACCATAAAAATAAGCCTCGAAGGTGAGTTAGGCGTTGCCGTCACGATGGACAGGCCTAACGGTAACGCACTTGCTCAGCAGTCCCTATGGCCATTGCAAGAATTTAAGACTCCTGAGATGAATTGATACGCGGCTGTTGCTATCTGTTAAGTCTTACGTTGTTGTGTACGTGATTTAATCACTCCATAATCGTCTGCGTTCAGGTCCCTTGAGACGTTCATGGGTATCTCGCAGCAATTTGGGGATATCCAACTGCTCTGGACAGCGGGGTAAGCAGTCTCCACAGTCATTACAGCGACTTGCTTTGCGCCCTGGAAACCAGTGACCAGCTCGTTCAAACATGCCGTAGCGATACTGACCAAAGCTCTTCATATCGTAGGCAATAGTCAAGTTTCTGAGCCTTAGCACTTCAGGAATATTGATGGCTTCCGGACAGGGCAGACATGCATAGCACTGGCGACAGTGCTCTGTTCCTAGAGCGGCAGACTGAGTTTGGTCTAGACGTGCTATGGCAGCTTGTTCTTCCTGAGTCAGAGGGGAAATATTGTTTGCTACCTGCAGGGGCCAATCAAGTTCAGTGGGGATAGCGGGTCCGACACTCAGAGTGGTGATACGCGGATCGCTCAATAGCCAGCGATAGGTAAGCAACAGTGGATCAAAGGGAGCACACAGCTGCTGGAGCTTCTTTGGTGGGGTGTAGAGCTGTCCGCCTTTATCAGCAGGAGAAATAATAAAAATGCCTAAGTCTCGCTGATGGGCTAGCTCAATGGCGGCAGCGTTACGCGGGTTAAAAAAGTAATAGTGCAGGTTGATAAAGCTAATCATAGGGAGTGCGATCGCACCCATCAACACCTCCCGTGACCCATGACTAGACACTCCTACATGGCGCACACGGCCATCTTTGATTGCCTGCTGTAGATCTGGCCCCATGGCCTCTACCTGCTGTAAATGCTCAAGTGTATTGACCCCATGTACGGCTAAACAGTCGAGATAATCCGTATTCAATCGCGCTAACGACTCATCTACCAGACGATCAACATCGCGGCCCGGCAGCAGCTTAGTGGTTAACACCAGGCTTTCTCGATCTAGGCTGCTTAGGGCTTGGCCGATGTAGCGTTCGCCTTGGCCATACCCTTGCGCTGTCTCAATATGATTAATTCCTTGAGCGACAGCAGCGCTTACCACCTGCTGCATCATTTCTAAACTTTCCAGGCAACGCATCGTACCTAGAGAAAACACAGATAGGTTTAATCCTGTCTTACCAAAGCGTCGATAGTGCATGGGCTTACATAATTGCCCCGCTCTGCCCTACTGATTGGATGAGCGCCCCTGCTGAGCAAAGTCTGACGGACTTATGTTAGACACAAAATCCCGAAATGCCTCTTTCTCAGCCTCATCCGCTTCTCGATCAACTGGAATTGAGGCATCGGCTACGACTTCTTCCATGACCCAGATAGGGGCTCCCATTCGCAGTGCGATAGAAATCGCATCGCTGGGGCGAGAATCCAATTCCTTAGTAACTTCCCCCTGCTTTAAGGTCATCGTTGCGTAAAATGTATTGTCTTTGAGTGAATGAATCACCACCCGATCTAACGCCAGTTCCCAATCATCCAACAAATTGGCGAATAGATCATGGGTCATAGGACGCACAGATTCTTCATTTTCCAAAGCGACGATAATGGCGCGGGCCTGCTCATTGGAAATAAAAATAGGCAATGCTCGTCGTTCGGATGCGTCACGCAGCAAAATCACAGGACTTCGCGAAACCGCATCCAGTGCAATGCCAGCAACTTTCATTTCGATCATGGATATTAATCCTCTTGGTTCCGCGGGAATCTGACCCAATAACTAGACTGTAGCACCTGAAAATTAACCAAGCTGTGCTGGAAATATAGCAGTTGCAAATGAAACGATATTAGTAACAAATATTATGGTTTGAATGGCCTAGTGTAGGTGACATTCCATATCTAAACTAAGAGAGTCCGCCCAGCTTGTTGGCTATTGCATAAAAATCTTTATTTAGAATCTAAAAATCTTTATCTAGAATCGTATGCCCTTAGCCTTTATCTATATGCTAACGAGACCATAGTTATCCGTAGTAACCGATTCTCAGCAAAGCCTATAGGCCAGCATCAGCTGAAATTTTTGTCCCTAGAATTATCATAAGAATGTGTTTACCGGACTAGTTCAGGCTTTAGGAAAGCTTCAAAACTTAGACAATGATCGCCTACAGATCACCTGCCTTGAGTATTGCAGTGCCATCATGGCAGATATTGCCTTGGGAGACAGTATTGCTGTAGACGGTGTGTGTCTGACAGTGGCGACGATTTTGCCAAAGGGCTTCATCGTGACGGCGTCGCCTGAAACCCTTCAACGGTCTACATTGGGCCAGATTCCCGCCGACCGCCCCGTAAATTTGGAATCATCCTTGCGAGTCGGCTCCAAAATCGGAGGCCATTTTGTAACTGGCCATGTTGATGGCCAGGGCTATATGGACGAAATTGTTAAAACCGATAGCGCCTGGGAAATCAGTTTTACAGTACCGACAACTCAGGTGGCGCGTTATATCGTGCCTAAAGGCAGTATTGGCGTTAATGGCATCAGTCTGACAGTCGCTGACTGCAGCCCATCAGGTAACTGGTTTAAGGTAGCAGTTATCCCCGTTACCTACGATGAAACGAACTTACAGTATCTGCAGTCCAACGATGCGGTTAATCTTGAAGGCGATATTTTAGGCAAATACGTTGAGCGCTTTACTCAGGTAGGTCATGGTGCAAGCAGTCAAAAAGGACCGGCCGATATTTCGTTAGATTTTCTGACTAGCCATGGCTATGGCTAGAATCCGGGTTTCTTAAACTGAAATCTGAAGCTAAGTAAAGTCCGCTCGCACTCAGAAGCCCAGATTCTAGTCAGCCTAAGGGCAATAAAGCGTATCCTTTGTTGCTCGACCCGTAACCGGATTTACGCCTGTGGCGACCTCGCAAAGCATGTCATTCGTTTTGACATCTAAGTCCACATCGGTAAAGTCAGTGCCTTCAATATTAGCCTTACGAAAATCTGTACTAAAAGCGTAAGCGCCCTCAAGGATTGCATTTTTGAGATTAGCTCGAATAAACCGAGCCCCATCTAAGGTAGCGCCAGTCATATTCGCATTTTCTAAATTCGCCTTGGTCAGATTTGTATCAAATAGGCGTACGCCTCGTAGATCGGCATTACTGAGGTCTGCCTCGGCCATATCAGTGCTGGTATAATTATTACCTCGCAGGTCCTGACCAGCAAAACTTTTCTGCCGTAAGCTCTGGCGGTCAAAGTTTTCTGCATGGACTGGATATCCCCAGTTCAAACACACGACACATACCAATAGACAGCTTAGTAAACAGTGTCTCCAACCAACGGAGCTTAGATACCTCATAACATCGAGATCGCAACAGCACTAGACATGTATTCTAAAGCTGTTTCAGCACCGCTGGCTATGGGCTTAGACACTTGACAAATATGCTGTGAACTATAAGCAAAAAAGCCTCTGCCGATGGCAGAGGCTTTTTTCAAACGATTACTAGACTAAACCTTAGTCCAGATCGTCCATTGCCAATACTGGCTCGTTCGCACGATCAAGACCCTTCTCAAAACCACCAGCAGCAGCACGAGCACGGCCCGCATGCCAAAGGTGACCAACCAAGAAGAAGAAGCCCAGAACGAAGTGAGAAGTAGACAGCCACTGACGGGGGTTCACAAAGTTAACAGAGTTAATCTCAGTGATAACGCCACCTACAGAGTTGATCGACGCGTTAGGAGCGTGAGTCATGTACTCAGCAGCACGACGTACCTGCCAAGGCTGAATGTCATTCTTGAGCTTGTCCAGGTCAAGACCATTAGTTCCACGTAGGGGAGCTAACCAAGGACCATCGAAGTCCCAGAAACGCATAGTTTCACCACCGAAGATGATCTCACCAGTAGGAGAGCGCATCAGATACTTACCAAGACCAGTAGGACCTTGAGCTGCACCAATGTTGGCACCCAAGCGCTGGTCACGAACCAAAAAGGTCATGGCCTGTGCCTGAGAGGACTCAGCATTAGTAGGGCCATAGAACTCACTGGGGTAAGCAGTGTTGTTGAACCACACAAAACAGGACGCGATAAAGCCCATCATGGACAACGCACCCAAACTGTAGGAAAGATACGCTTCACCGGACCAGATGAAAGCACGGCGTACCCAGCCAAAAGGCTTAGTTAGAATGTGCCATACACCACCAGAAATGCAAATCAAACCAATCCAGATGTGGCCACCGATGACATCTTCCATACTGTTAACACCGACAATCCAGCCGTCGCCACCGAAGGGAGCGCCAACTACATAGCCCCAGATAACAGCAGGGTCAAGGGTGGGGTTAGTGATAACACGAACGTCACCACCACCAGGAGCCCAAGTGTCATAAACACCGCCAAACAGGGTGGCTTTGAATACGAGCAACAGAGCACCGATACCCAAGAGAATCAGGTGATAACCAATAATATTGGTCATCTGGTTCTTATCCTTCCAATCTTGCTGGAAGAAGCTGGAATACTCCTCAAGCGTCTCAGGACCACGAACAGCGTGGTAAACACCGCCTAGACCCAAAACCGCAGAAGAAATTAGGTGAAGTACACCGACTACAAAGTAAGGAAATGTATCAATAACTTCACCACCGGGACCTACGCCCCAGCCCAAAGTAGCCAAGTGAGGTAGCAGAATGAAGCCCTGCTCATAAAGAGGCTTCTCAGGCACAAAGTGAGAGACCTCAAATAAGGTCATCGCACCAGTCCAAAGGACGATAAGACCAGCATGGGCAACATGGGCACCCAGCAGCTTACCGGAAAGATCAATTAAACGAGCGTTACCAGACCACCAGGCAAAACCGGTAGATTGTTGGTCACGACCCGAAATGTAATTACTAGAGAGCGTTACCACGTGGCAGTACCTCTTCGGGGAATACAAATTTCTCGTGGGGCTGGTCCTGGGGTGCCATCCACGCACGAATGCCTTCATTCAGAAGGATGTTCTTGGTGTAGAACGTTTCAAACTCAGGGTC
>JBCCXQ010000092.1:0-15000 GCA_039191365.1 Cyanobacteria bacterium P01_F01_bin.13
ATGCGCCACTGATCTTAAATAATTTGCTTAATCCTGTTGCCGTTAGCCCTTGACGGTGGACAGTGTTAACCACCGATTTCAAAATGTCCTCACGGGTACGTTTGAGGTTAGCCATGACAGCTTCAGGATGATTAGCTTACCTAGTATATCTTTTGGCGTTGCCGAGTCCCTATATGGCGTTATCTCCAAGATCCTAATACAGGATACATTGCCTTGTTCATACCATCCTTCACATCAACAACAGCTATCTTTCCACATTAAGCTTGAAATCCCTGGCCCCGAGTTACAGGTTTCCAAATTAGGATTTCTCCCTGGTCGCCACCTGCGGCTAGATAGGTGCCTTGAGGATGCCAGGCGACTGCCGAGAATCCAGACACGACCCCCTTTAGGGTTTGTTGCAAAGACTTAGCATTTTGCCACAGGTAGAGTTGGCCGTCTTGGGCAGCGGAGGCCAATAGTCGACTGGTGGGATGGAATGCGATCACAACCACCGTCCCCTTATGTTTTTCCAACACCCGATTTTCCCAACCCTGACCTTGCCGCCGCCACACCGTTACCCCTTCCAAACAGGCCGCTGCCATCATCGATGGCTGATTATCCACCGGCACAGCCCAGGCCACCTGCCTCACCTTGCCCGGAAACCCCTGCATCAACCAGGGAGGCGGATCTCCCCAGGAAACTACCGTCAAGGTGCGATCCAGATTGCCCGATGCCAAATAGCGACCATCTAGGGACCAAGCTACCGAAATACTAGCCCCCGGCACCTCAACAAACTCAGGCTCAGCGTCCCAGTCATCGCTTTGCCACACTTTTACGCCCGTATGACCGCTGACTGCCAAGAGTTTCCCGTCACGATGCCAGGCCAAGGAGAGAACAGATGACTCTTTGAAATCGAGACTTCTTGAAGTTTGCGGACTCCCACTGTCCCATACTTGGATTTGATTACCGGTTCCAAACGCTAACCAGGAATGTACTGGATGCCAAGCTAGCTGGTTAATCCAATGGGGAGAATATTGCAAAACCGTTGGTAGTTGGTCTAACTGAGCCAGCTGCCAGATAAATACATCTCCCCGTTGACCTGCCGCTGCTAAATATTGACCATCGGCAGAAAAACCTAAGCAATCGATGGCGTTATCCGCTTTACCAGGCAGCAGAGAGATCTGTTCTGTTTCAGACCAAACAACAACTTCTCCACTGGAAGAAGCAATCGCCAAATAATCACCGTTGGTTGACCAAGCTAACGAAGTTATGTAATCACTTAGTTCTCCTTGCCAGTAGCTTTTAAAGGCATCTGCACTGGATTGGCTTTTGCGTGTCTTTGCCGTCATACCAAACAGGCCCGAAAACCTTCCCGCAGGTCTGCTTCATTCAAATTACGCCCAATAAACACCAGCTCACTCTTACGGGTTTCCGACGGTTTCCAGGGACGCTCGGTCTTCCCATCAAAAATCATATGTACCCCCTGAAAGACAAAGCGATTGTCTTCTCCTTTAATATTGAGAATCCCCTTCATCCGAAAAATATCGGGTCCCTTAGTCTGCAATAACTCCGACATCCAGGTATTAAGCTTTTCTTTGTCTAGCGCCCCATCCTCTACAAACGCTAGCGAATAAACCGACTCATCATGCTCGTGGGCATCTTCACTCAAAAACTCAGGATCTACCTCTAGTGCCCGGTCAAGGTCAAATGCCCGAACTCCTAAAATAGAGTCCATCTGCAGCTCAGAATTCTGCGTGCGATAGATCTTCACTAGAGCATTCATGTCACGAATCTTGCTCTCCAGGGTATCAAGCTCTTCAGGCGTTACCAGATCCACCTTGTTAAGCAAAATCACATCGGCAAAGGCAATTTGTTCCTGGGCTTCATCACTATCCCAGTGTTGATGGATATGCTTGGCATCCACCACTGTTACCACTGCATCCAGCAACAGCTGAGATTGAATATCTTCATCCACAAAAAAGGTTTGAATCACAGGGGCCGGATCCGCCAGACCTGTTGTCTCAATTACGAGATGGTCAAATTTATCTCGCCGTCGCATCAGGTTACCGATAATGCGAATCAAATCACCCCGTACGGTACAGCAGATGCAACCATTATTCATCTCAAAGATTTCTTCATCAGCATCGATTACCAGCTGATTATCAATGCCCACCTCACCAAACTCGTTAACAATCACAGCAACCTTTTTGCCATGTTCATGGGTAAGAATGTTATTTAGTAATGTTGTCTTCCCAGCCCCTAAATAGCCTGTCAGTACTGTAACAGGAACTGTATTTGACACTTGGGGAGCTGCCGTGACCATGGGGCAATTGTCCTTAAATGCACTGCCTAATGATTATGGGAAGCGAATCAGACCAGAAATGTTCACAGCAAACAAAACGATCTATCTATTTGTAAAGTTTGGCACCATGTCAACGATCATCGCGATACATACTGCCAATAGTTTCTATTGTGAGATTTTATCTAGCTACAAAATCACCATACAAAATCTCTATTCCTCAACCATTTTCTCCTTCAAAGCCTTGATCATATCAGCCTGAACAATGTCCACCGCAGGTTGATGAATTTTATAGGTTTTTGGAGGCTGCGTCATTACAGCAATAACTGTTTCCAAAGGTGAACACCCCGGTTCTGTACAGGTCAACTGACTAATGGAAACAGGAACAGACTCATCTAAGGATAATGTCTCATAAACCCAGTCCTTGAGCTGCCGTAGCTGGGTAGGTGATATTTTATTAGACCCAGACGAATCGAAGAGACCCATAATTGTGCAACAATACGCTACGACCCTAATGCTACTTCATTAACGTTACGGGTCAACTGTCGCGGCAACACTTTATTCTTTAATGCAATACAGTCAGCTAAGTAGTTAGCATCGCGGGCAATGCCGGAAAATCGACCTGACCCCCATGTATACAACCAGGGCAACCCTAGAAAATAAAGACCCTGAATCGACGTGACACCCCGTTCATGGCCAGGATAGCCCTTACCGTCAAACACAGGGATATTGATCCAGCTAAAGTTTGTATGATAGCCAGTGGACCAAATTACCGTTGAGATATTTGCTGCTTGTAAATCCAGTGACAGAAGATTAGTTTGAGGCTGCCAAACTGTCTGATAGGGGGGATCCATCGGTGCATCTAGCTGATTATTTTCAATGTAGGCATCGATGGTGCATTTAATACTCTCAGCTACTGCATCTGCTTGATCGAGGTTGTGATTGAGATCGTCTTTAAATTCTAGAAAGTCACCCTGGATATGCTTAAGCTTACCGTAGAGTCTCATGCCCTCCAGCGCAAATCGCCGTAGATCAATCTCTCGTCCACCATCTCGACCGGTCACGTAGTGATTTGTTTTTGTCCGAACAGATTCCTTCTGGGGGTGATCATCAATGGCCATATCGTAGTAGCCCATCTGATCGAGCCAGTCCACCACATCTTTACCTCGATAGGTCCGTGGGGCACGGGGTGCGCCACCCACGCATAGGTGCACCTGCCGTCCGGCCAGATGCAGGTCCTCTGCGATCTGGCAGCCCGACTGACCTGTACCGACCACCAATACAGCCCCATCTGGTAAAGACTCAGGGTTCTTATACTCCGACGAATGCAGTTGAGTCATGCTGGCGGGCAGTCGTTCAGCCATTCTCGGAATTTTTGGCGTATGATACCCGCCGGTAGCGATCACTACCTGGTCGGCAATGTAGTGACCAATAGAGGTGTCTATTTCAAATACGTTCTCAGGCTTGCTTATGTTTGAAACCGTCACGCCTTCTTTGAGCAGTGGTTTGAACGATTCGGCATAGTCTTCAATGTACTGAACAATTTCATCCCGCTGCATAAACCCATTTGGGTCGTTACCAGGATAGGGATAGCCGGGTAACATGCATTGCCAATTGGGCGTTACCAAACAAAAAGAGTCCCATCGCTTTGAGCGCCAGGAATGGGCAACTTTATTCTTTTCAAAAATAATGTGATCGATACCGCGCTGCTTTAGGCAGTAGCTAATCGACAGCCCCGCCTGGCCTCCACCAACAATAGCAACGGGAAAATGTGAGTTTGTGAGTACCTGCATGGCCTCGATACCTAAAGACAACGGGTTGTATAGTCCAACCATAAAAATCAGCATCGTAACAACCTGTATCGATAGCTACCAAACGCTAAGATCTCGGCTTATGGGCAGGAAGCAGCCATAGTCAGGGGTTTAAAGACACAGGGAAAGTGATATCGGTCGTTCAAAACCTGCACTTTTTGACAGGGGACTGTCTTTTTGCATTATCTCTCATGAATTTTAAATTGTTTTGGCTGTCTCATTTGTCAGGCTTTCTCGCTTTGTAACAACAGATACGAGAATAAACTCTGAGACCTTCTAAGCTGCTGACAAATTCATATTGGGAGTGATTCAAATGCCTGAAGTAACCGCCCCAGCTCATCAGGCTGGCGACTTTTTCGTCGATTACGAAGAGAAGGTATTCCCCGATGTTCAAGCAGAACCAGGTGAGAAAGCGTTGGTGACGTTTCATACAGTTGCCTTTGAAGGATCTATCGGTTTAGTTAATCTGTTGCAGGCCACTCGCCTGATTCGTAAAGGGTTTGAGACCTCAGTACTGCTCTATGGACCGGGGGTCACTCTCGGTGTACAGCGGGGTTTCCCTAAGCTTGGGGATGAAGCGTTTCCAGGGCATCTGGCCATGAACAATCAGCTGGTTAAAGTGATGGAAGAAGGCGGCAAGGTATACGCCTGTCGATTCGCTTTGCAGGCCCTCTATGGCCATGGTGAACCATCTCTGATTCCCGGCATTACTCCCATCAATCCCTTGGATGTGCTGGATATTATTTTGGTGCACCGTAAGGACGGCGCATTTATTCTGGATACTTGGACAATGTAGGAATTGGGAGAGACGTTCCATGGAACGTCTGTACATATTTAAAGTGAGTGGTGTAGGGTGGGCATGGCTCACCATCTGCAGCATTACACGGCCTACTATCTGCAAATAAGGGGGAGAAAGTAATAATGGACTATTCTCGAACCGTAAAAGTGGCGGCAGTGCAGATTTCACCTGTGTTATACAGCTGCGCAGGTACGTTGGAGAAAGTTTTAAAGGCGATTGACGATGCGGCCCGCGAGGGGGCTGAGTTAATTGTCTTTCCAGAAACCTTTGTCCCCTATTATCCCTACTTCTCATTTGTGCTCCCCCCTGTGCTCATGGGCAAGGAGCATATGAAGCTTTACGAAGAGGCAGTGGAGGTGCCGGGACCAGTAACCGATGCCGTGAGTCAGGCTGCTAGAACCCATCAGATGGTAATAGTTCTGGGGATAAATGAGCGTGACCATGGTTCGCTGTACAACACTCAATTAATCTTTGATGCAGATGGTACCTGTTTGCTAAAGCGGCGCAAGATTACACCCACCTATCATGAACGGATGGTATGGGGGCAAGGAGATGGCGCTGGTCTGCAGGTATGTGACACAGCAGTAGGTCGCCTGGGAGCACTGGCCTGCTGGGAGCATTACAATCCGCTAGCACGGTATAGCCTGATGGCAAACCATGAACAGATTCATTGTGCCCAGTTTCCGGGGTCGATGGTGGGAGAGATTTTTTCTGAGCAGACTGAGGTGACCCTGCGTCACCATGCCCTGGAGTCTGGTTGTTTTGTGGTCAATGCTACGGGCTGGCTCACACCTGGCCAGGTAAGCGAGATTGCACCGAATGAGGGGTTAGAAAAAGTTCTGCGCGGCGGGTGTTATACCACCATTATTAGCCCGGAAGGGGTGCCGCTATGTGAGCCAATTCGAGAGGGAGAGGGAATTGCGATCGCAACCCTAGACTTCTCCCTAATCACCAAACGTAAGCGCATGATGGACTCCGTTGGTCACTATTCTCGCCCCGACCTATTACAGCTCTCAGTGAATAAATCGGCATATTCTGTTGTCTCTTCAGAAATAGCGATGCCGGTTGAGGACAGTGGGCAGTGTCCACCCTACCTTGACACGTCTGAAGATTTATCTACATAAATAAGCATTTTCCCTTCTCTTTTCTTCCCTTTATTCGACCATGAATTCACAGCAGGTGATTACCGAGCTTCAGACCAAGGGCCTTAATTTGGCTACCGATGCCATCGGGGCGTCGGGACGCAAGGGTGGGGCAGGGCCATCGGACCATAAGGCGATCACCATCGGTGAAAGAACATTTATGGTGCCGGTCTATACCGATGGCGCAGCGAAGTCTCCCTATGGAGTTAATTACGAAGCAGAGCAGTCTGTTCTGACCAAAAACGACCAGATCATTAGCGAGCTAGATTTTCCAGAAAAGCCCAAGTTTTACGATCTCAGCACCGCTGATGGTATCCCCTACTGGAAGATTGCTCTGCTCCACAGTCGTAATGTTCTAGCCACCACAGTTCTTCAGACCTGCATTCGCTACGACAATCGCAAGACAGCCTGTCAGTTTTGCGCCATCGGACAGTCGTTAGCAGAAGGCCGCACCATTGCCCGGAAAACACCCCAACAGCTTGCGGAAGTGGCTGAAGCCGCAGTGCGTTTGGATGGCGTGGAAAATATGATTATGACCACAGGCACTCCCAACGTTACCGACCGGGGAGCCGCCTATTTGACGGAATGCGCCAAAGCGATTCGGGCTCGGGTAAATCATCTGCCGATTCAGGCCCAGTGTGAGCCGCCGAATGATTTTGTTTGGTTTCAGCGCATGCACTCAGCGGGAATCGATAGTCTGGGCATGCACTTAGAAGCTGCAGATCCTGAGGTGCGCGCCAAAATTATGCCGGGTAAGGCAAAGGTGCCACTTTTCTACTATTTCAAAGCCTTTAAGGCAGCAACAGAGGTCTTTGGCCGGGGCCAGGTAAGCACCTATTTGTTAGCAGGTCTAGGAGATAGTAAAGAGACTTTATTGGAAGTTTGTGAGCGGCTGATTGACATTGGAGTGTATCCCTTTGTGGTGCCCTTTGTGCCGATTGGGGGCACACCATTGGCAAACCATAAACCTCCTAGCAGTGACTTTATGTATGACCTGTATCAAGGGATTGGGCAGATGTTAAAGCATGCGAATTTGTTGTCAAGTGAGATGAAGGCTGGCTGTGCCAAGTGTGGGGCGTGTTCGGCATTGTCATTGTTTGAGAGTTAAATATGAAAAAACGTACTTATAGTTTTCAACTTGCCCTTTCTAAACCCGATATCGCTGATTACTTTAACCTGCGGCAACAAATCTTCTGTGAAGAACAAGGTCTGTTCCAGGGTAACGATCGCGATACTATAGACAATACCTCGTACCCGATTGTGGCCGTTGCCCACACAACCGAGCAACCTGACCAGGTTGTAGGTGTGGTGCGGATCTATGAGGACAAACCCCGCCTCTGGTACGGTGGTCGTCTAGGAGTACATTCAGATTTTCGCAGGGTGGGTCGTATTGGTAAGGGATTGATCCAAAAAGCAGTGACAACAGCAAATACTTGGGGTTGCGATCGCTTCCTCGCCACCGTCCAACTCCAAAACGTGCGTTTCTTTACCCGCCTCCACTGGCATAGCCTAGAAGAAATTGAAATCATGGGTCATCCCCACCACCTGATGGAAGCTGATTTAGAATATTATCCAGCTACCGATCAGCCTCGTCCAGCGTTGCCGCTTGAGCGGGTCGCCTAAGCGGGAGACTGTAGAGTGCTAAAGCGGTTAAGGCCTCTCCCTAAATCCCTCTCCTTGAGGAAAGGGACTTTGAGGGATGCACGGTTTTTGCGGTGTCAAAGAATTTTTGCCATGTCTAACTCCCCTTCTCCCTGGGGAAACAGGGCCGGGGGATGAGGGTCCAATGTCTACCAACAATCAAACCACTCACCCCACTAGCCTACCTGACCTGATCGCGTCCCTTCAGGCCTCCGTCAGCATCCTCAACAAACAAGATATCCAAACCGCCGCCAACATCATCGGTCAATACGTCCACACCAACAGCGGTTCCCCCATCCACCTGGGCGACGACTGCGCCGCCATCCCCGACGGTGACAGCTATCTCCTCCTCGCTGCCGAAGGCCTCTGGCCCCAGCTGGTTACCCAAGCCCCCTGGTTCGCCGGATGGTGTGCCATTATGGTTAATATTTCCGACATCGCCGCCATGGGTGGAGCCCCCATCGCCGTTGTCGATGCTCTGTGGAGTCAGTCGGTGACCAGCAGTCAGCCACTTTGGCAGGGAATGCAGGCAGCGGCCCAAGCCTACAATGTGCCCATTGTCGGAGGCCATACCAATTGCCACAGTCCCTACAATGGCCTTGCCGTAGCCATCCTAGGCCGAGCCCAGCAGCTGATTACTAGCTTTGATGCCCAGCCTGGCGATCAGTTAGTCATGGTCATCAACATGGCGGGCAGTTACTATAGCGACTATCCTTTTTGGAATGCCGCCACAACAACAGAGCCAGATCTGCTACAGCAGCAGATTGCTCTTCTCCCCAAACTTGCCAATAAAGGCCTATGTACAACTGGCAAAGACATCAGTATGGGCGGTCTAGCAGGTACGCTGCTGATGCTGGCTGAAGCATCAGGGGTGGGTGCTGTATTAGATTTAGACTGTGTACCTCGTCCACCGGACGTTCCCTGGCAAAAATGGCTAACAAGCTTCCCTAGCTTTGGCTTTCTCCTCAGCGTACCGCCAGAAAATTTGGCACAGGTACGGATGTTATTTCAGCCCCACGGATTGATGTGTAAGGCCATTGGAGAGGTGACAACAGGCTCTCAAGTATGGCTTAAACAAGCAGGAAAACAAGCATTACTCTGGGATTTAAAGTCGTCCTTAACAGGATTTAGAAAATGATTAGGAAACTGCGTAAAAGTAAAATACTCAGGCCGAGCAGTGGACAGTAGGATTTGATAACCGTCTTTTCGATCATAAAAACGGTTCTAATCTCCACCCGACTCCCCAGCATCAGGAACATTCCCCTTCACACATCACAATTTATCAATATTCGACCTAACTTATAGCTTTGAAGCATATAATTCCTCATCTTCTAAGCAAAAACGTGTAAACACTATAAAAAATCGCACATACTAGAAAAAACTTGCTTTATTTTGAATTCGCCTTACCATGCAAATGGGGGCTTATCGTATGTCTGATAGACCATTACTGGGTGGACTTTACTGAATAGGTGTTAACGTTTGCAGCGGCGGCATAGCGGATAGCACACTCTGTAAAACATGCTGTTCAACGGCATCTGTCAGATGACAACAGAATTTTTAGAGCAATGTTCTCAATGAGATTGCTCAATGCCTAAATAAAAAATATATGCATTAGGAGATGTTCAATGCTTCAGTTTTGTAGATCTGTTGCAACGGCTGTAGTCGTTCCTATGGCAGCATTTACGTTTGGAACAGGAGCGGCTCAAGCAGCTACGTTCAATCTTATCGAAGCCACTATTCCCGACATTCAACTCGCCCTTGATACAGGGCTTATCACTTCAGAAGGTTTAGTGCAGGAATATCTAAATCGCATTGACGCTTACGATCAGCAGGGACCTGCCCTAAATTCAATCATTCAGCTCAATCCCAATGCGTTGGAGACCGCCAGAGCCCTTGACTTAGAGCGTAGTCAGTCAGCTCCCCGGGGACCACTCCATGGAATACCTATTTTGCTAAAGGACAATATTGATACGGCAGACCTGCCTACCACCGCAGGGGCACTAATTTTAGACGGTTCAGTGCCCCCAGATGATGCGTTTCTTACCCAGCAGCTGCGGGAGCAAGGGGCGATTATTCTAGGTAAAACTAACTTGACCGAGTTTGCCAATTTTGTTGCCTTAGCGATGCCCAACGGCTTTAGTGCCGTGGGGGGCCAAACCCTCAATCCCTATGGACCTGGTGTACTTGAGGTGAGCGGTTCCAGTTCGGGGTCAGCAGTCGCAGTCGCTGCCAATCTAACCTCTATCGCCATTGGGACAGAAACATCCGGATCAATCCTCAGCCCAGCAGGGTTTAACTCCGTAGTTGGCCTTAAACCTACAGTGGGCTTGATTAGCCGTGATGGGATTATTCCCATTTCTCAAACCCAGGATACCGCCGGACCGATCACCCGCACGGTAGAAGATGCCGCTATTTTATTAGGAGCCCTCACCGGCATTGATCCAAATGATCCGGCAACAGCGGCCAGTGAAGGATTGTTTTTTGAAGATTACACCCAGTTTCTCAACCCAGATGGGTTAGAGGGGGCACGACTGGGGGTAATCCGAGATCCGTTTATCAATGACTTTTTATTTGAAGACGAGCTTTCCTTGGCAGACCAGGCGTTTGCCGACCTGGAACGGTTAGGGGCCGAGATTATTGATGTGGAACTCCCTAACCTGGATGAGCTATTCGCGTTAGACTTCAACGTTTTGGTCTACGAATTTAATGCCGGTATTGAGGCCTACCTGGGGAGTCTTGGCGAAAATGCCCCGGCGGCAAACCTGGCGGATATTGTCGCTTTTAATAGCGCTAATGCAGATGTTGCTATTCCCTTTGGCCAGGAGGTTTTAGGATTTTCCCTAGCAATCGGTGGTGATTTGACCGATCCGGTCTACTTAGAGGCATTGGAAAACGGTATTCGCGTCACCGCAACTGAAGGGGTAGATGTGCTTTTAGACGAGTTTGATCTGGATGCGCTGCTTTATTTCGATGGCATTGCCGCCAACTCAGGGGCCCGGGCTGGCTATCCGAGTATTACGGTACCTGCTGGCTATACGGAGTCAGGCCGCCCCTTGGGGCTTACTTTCCTTAATAGTGCCTTTACTGAACCGCAACTGATTGAACTGGCTTATGCCTATGAGCAGGGCACCTTGCTACGGGTTCCTCCGGCAAGTACGCCTGCGCTATCAGCTCAGGTCTCTGTACCTGAACCGGGTGCGAATAAGGCTCTCCTGGTGATTACCTTAGGTATTGCAGGCTATGGGTTAAGGCCTCGCAAACGTCATTCTTGTTAATGGCATAGAAGGAGAGCTGGCACAAGGCACAGCCCCTGCGAGATTATCCACGTAGGGGCTGCATCTTGTGTGTCTTCTTAACCAATTCTCTCTTCCAATTCCGCAATCTCGCCATTGCGACGATGATAGCCAACAATCTCTCCTTCTTTAAAGACTCCAATATACTCAGGCGGCTCCCATTCATCCCATGTCGGCACATGGGGCACATAGGGCCGCTCCGTTTGTTTCACCAGAGCTTTGGCCTCATCAAGCTTAATGCGAGCTTGGGCTTTATCACCCACAGTCAGCGCTAAGCGACAGCGCTCCAGAGCCGCTTCAATTTTGTGGATAAGCATGTTACTGCGACCTGCGATTTGTTCCACCTCGGTGAGATCGCGATTGGCTTTCTCTAAATACTCTGGTTTTGGGCTCATCCCAAGCTTGATCCAGTTGCTTTAATTCTGCATCTCGACCAACGAAATACTCAACAGCTCCTGGCAAGGCAACAGAAATATCTTCAGGACCAGACAGTTGAGCTAGGTTCGATCCAGACGGCTTTGACAGTTCAGTAATTTTGGTATGACATTCCTTAATCTGCTGCAGCAATTCAAACTTCTGAGCCGCATCAGCTTCAATCGCTTCTTGAGCTTGCAAATACTCAAGCTTCTTTTGCCAGACTTCAAGAGCTTGCTGATTCGCCATGGCCCCTCACCCCATTACTTGCCTGCACTATATACCCATTCACTTCACCTAACCTACACTCCGAACCAATTTATCCACTCAACTGACGATTTTTTTCCTGAGCCTCTTCAATCTGCTTTTTCAACGCAAACTTCTGCGCCGGATCAGCCGTAATCGCTTCCTCTGCTTGCAAAAACTCCAGCTTCTCTTGCCACAAAGCAACCGCACCACCGGTCTGCCTCAATCCCGCAGACGCAGGCGTTGGCTGTGGGGCAGCCGCTCCAGACAACTGCGGACGATTGGGTGCTGCCTGTAGCGCCCGCAGCAGCTTCTGCAAGCCCGCATCCTACTGGTCAGCCGGAAATAAATCCACCCGCTGCAACCGACTCAACGTACGCGTATCATCAATCTCAATCATCGGAATATCGCACTCCGATAACCGCACCGGAATCAGAAAAATACTTCCCGGCGCATAGTTCCGATACACCTTAATCGCATCCAACGCCTCTGGATAAATCCCCGATGTGGTACGTTCACCCGTTTCCTTTGATAAACACAGCAGCACCGCATAGGCATCCTTCATCGCCTTACGGATTTCCAGCTTCCAATCCTGCCCCGGCAAAATATCCTGATCCCACCATACCGGTTCCCCCGCTGCAAGCAGCTCACCATGGAGACGGTTTACTTCGTTAGCATTATCTCGGCAGTAGGAGAGAAAAACATGTTTCTTAGCCATCGACTTCCAGGTTCAAGATTCGCCAGATTCTTCCAGTTTGCGCAGGGATTCCTTGACTGTCAAGATATGTAGCGACCTTGATATTTAAGTTTTGTAGCTGTTTCCCTCCCCTCCAATGCCTCTACACATCGCCCTGCTCACCTACTCCACCAAACCCCGTGGCAGCGTCATCCACACCCTAGAACTTGCCCAGGCTCTCGCCGAACTCGGCCACCACCCCTGTGTGTTTGCTCTCGACAAAGACGGCCAAGGCTTCCACCGCCCCACACCATTTCAAACCTGTCCTGTCCCCGCCGACCCCTGTGACAAAGACATCGACCAACTGATCCAACAACGCATCGAAGAGTTTGTCACCTTCTTTCAAACCCATCGGCAAAACTACGACATCTACCACGCCCAAGACTGTCTTAGTGCCAACGCTCTGGCTATCCTCAAAAAACAGGGCCGCATTCCACACTTTGTTCGCACCATTCACCACATCGAAGATTTTCAAAGTCCCTATCTGCAAGACTGCCAGGAGAAATCCATCCACCAGCCAGATCGCTGTCTCTGTGTTAGCGATGTGTGGCAACGGACATTGGCAAAAGACTATGGCATTCAGGCCCATCGGGTAATCAATGGTGTCAGCAGCCGATTCTCCCCCCAGCCCGATGGTTCAGAATCTGCCTTAGCCCAAACCTATGGTATTCAGGAGGGTCCCGCTTATCTCACACTGGGCGGCATTGAGCCCCGTAAGAACTCGATTAATTTACTCAAGGCGTTTCACCAGGTGCGACAGCAGCAACCCCAGGCGCAGCTGGTGATTGCCGGTGGGGCCACACTGTTTGACTACCAGGCATACCGACAAGAGTTTATGGAGCTAGTAGCAGCTTACAACTTAAAAGATAGTCTGGTGCTACCTGGGGTGGTGCCGGATGCGGATCTGCCAACACTCTATCGGCTGGCGGATGTGTTTGTGTTTCCCTCGGTGCAAGAGGGGTGGGGGCTGGTGGTGCTGGAGGCAATTGCCTCTGGACTACCGGTGCTAACATCTAACCAAGCGCCGTTTACAGAGTTTTTGTCTGAGCAGGAGGCGATGCTAGTAGATCCAACGGATGCGGATGCCATAGCAATCGCCATGGTCACTCTCCTGAGTCCCAATATTGCCCAACAACTCATCGACCACAGCCGCCCCATTGTCAGCCGCTACAGCTGGCAACAATCCGCTAAAATGCATCTGGAACTTTACGCTGAGCTAGCTCAGGCGTCAGCAATATCTGCCGAGCATGAGTCTCAGCAACAATCTTCCCCCGTTTAATGACGGTAGTGTAAAACCTGTTATGGATGTAGGGGATTCGCTATAATATTTGCAGGGGATATTGCTCCCGCTATTTTGTCTTTTCAGCTTCAAACTACCCATGCCTGAAATTCGCTTCCATATTCAATGGCCAGATGGGCAGCAGGAGAGTTGTTATTCTCCATCGCTGATTGTGAAAGATTATTTTCAGGTGGGTGAATCCTATACTATTACCGACTTTCTGCAGCGGTCCCGTGAATCTCTTCAAATCGCTAGCGACCGGGTCAAGGCTAAGTATGGATTTCCCTGTGGCTTGGCTATGGGTCAGTTACAGAAAATTGAAGACACAGCTCAACAGTATTTAGAGCAACCCGATAGCAAAGTCACCGTCCTACAGTTTAAGTAAGAGTTTAGAACCATTACAATCTACACTCACTCCCTTTGCCCTCTTCTATTCTGGACAACTCCGGGCAGGCAAAATCGGACTCAGCCGTCGAAACTCAGATATGTATTCCTCTAATACGAAAAACTGTGCCAGATTTAACCGATAGTAAATCCAGCGTCCCTCCTGTCTGCCCTGGATCAGCCCTGCCTCCCGCAATGTTTTGAGGTGAAAGGAAAGCTTAGAGGCACTGATGCCCAGATGATTAGCAATATCGCAGGCGCATAACTCGCGATCGCGAAGTAACTCAATTACCTGCAATCGATAAGGCTCTGAAAATGCTTGAAAAATTGGCAAAACATCAATCGAAGCAGTGGTTTTCATCGCATTATGTTTAATCTAATAATTGAGGCCTTGTCGTTGCTAATTTAGAACATAGTTAAGTTTATCAATTGTAGTTGCATTTATAGCTTTGCACTCGGACAACGCTGCTCAACAACAAAAAAGCTGGCTCACGGAGAGCCAGCCTGAAAACTGCGCGGGAACGCGTAAAAAAGAGCAGTAGCGTTACGCTACTGCAGGACAAGCTTAACGTTAGCGTTCTGCAATCCGGGGCGCTTAACTTCTGCTAGAGTCCGGTTAACCGCATACTTTTGGTTAATGGAGTTGATTAGCTCAGTCTGGTTGTGCTTCTTAGCAACACCCCAAAGGTCAGCAATTAGATCAAAGGAGCCATCAGCATTGCGAGACCAACCTAGATCGTACTCACCTTCTAGAACAGCTACGATGTCAGCACGTACACGCTGGCCATTGTAACCACGAACATCAGCATCCGTCTTAACCGAGATACCGAGGTCCTTTAGAGAAGAAGTGAGGATTTCAGATTCAGTGATCTTAGTGCGTAAAGTACTAAAGTGAGACATTGGTGTTTCCTCCAGTAGGGAAATGAGAGATTTGAAAAACGCAAAGCCAATAGATTAACAAATCAATAGGTGTAATA
>JBCCXQ010000093.1:0-14748 GCA_039191365.1 Cyanobacteria bacterium P01_F01_bin.13
CGTAGGATACATCCCAAATAGGCCGCAGGCTGTCGAAGATAATTTTCAACAATATCTAGCCACCGTGGTTGCAGCCCCCACATAAACAGCTCAGGATAGTCCATAAGTTGGCGTGAGCTAATACCGATACTATGGCTCGCTGTGGCCCGCTCACCTTGAAACTCTACGAATGTTTGATTGGGTAAATGTGCCAATACTTGGTCTGCGATCGCAAGCATCGATGATGTGCCTGGTAACTCCAGGCTATCCAGCCGAGTTGTGAAGACACCTGTGCGGCGCAGCTGAGAGACCAAAGCACGATCACAGGGGCGCAGAGAGTGACGTGGTCCTGGCTGTGCACTACGCAAATGAAAATTAGCTTTTTTAGAGGCTCTTACAACTGCATCAGGAACTTTTAAGAGCATGGTGGATTTAGAGCTAACTACACACAAAATTGTGACCATCTAAATCGATGATCGAACGCCGGTTTTTTCTTGGTATTCCCAGGTGTAGATGCCCTTTAGCCGATCAAAAAAGACTCAGCCAAATCTAAAGGTTTTAAGATTAATAGCCTTTGTTTCCCCCGCTTTCTCAAAGAAAGAATATCTCTGTCATGCTTTAGGAAATTTGTATTAGGTAGGGATGCTTAATTATTTGCAAGACCTAGATAAACGATTAGAACATAGGAGCTAGGAGGTAGAAGGCTTCCATATTCTGACTCCTACATTCTATGGATAAACGTTTAGCGTCTCACATTTGATTAGGTCGGCCTACTTAGAAAGAACCTGACATAGATTATCTAGGTATTTCAAGATAAATCAAACGAGGTTTATCTTGAAAACACAAATAGAAAAATCTTTATCAAGGTTCTATCAATGCTTTTTGAAGCAATCATTTTTTGAACATAAAGTTCATATTTATACGGATTAACCATGTTTGGCTTGACCGTATTCGCTTCCTATTTAGATGTAATTTAGGATGCCAGTAGTTGGCCATTATCTACTCGTAAAACCTGAGAGAATTTGAGCCATTGAGCATCGAATGACCCTAGATGGGTGGTGGTGATGAGAGTTTGAAATCGATCCTGAATAGTATCGAGAAGCTGATTCTGCCGGCTTAAGTCCAGTTCGGCCAACACATCATCCAATAACAATAGTGGAGGTTCACCAACCACCTCTTCTATCAGCTGCAGTTCAGAGAGCTTGAGGGATAACACTAGAGTACGCTGTTGTCCTTGGGAGCCATACTGTCTAGCTGGTGTCTCATTAATCAAAAAGCTAATATCGTCCCGATGGGGGCCGACCAATGTAGTGCGTTGGTAGTATTCAGCCATGGTTCGAGACTGAAGTTTATCCAGAAACGCCTGCTGGATCTGACTGGCATCATCGCTGTCCACCTCCACATTGGGACTGTAGTGAATCTCCAACTGTTCTGTGCTGCCGCTAATAGCTTGATGCCAGGATTGAGCAATGGGAGTCAGTCGCTGCAGCATCCGCGCCCGTCGCCGGATCACACGGGTTCCCAGAGTAGCCAGTTGGGCATCCCACAGGGCCAGCTGAGTGGGGTCTAGCTGTGGTGGCTGATTCAGTTCAGCGGTCTGTTGCTTAATAAAGGCATTCCGTTGTTTTAGCACCTGGCTGTACTGCTGCAGAATATGCACATAGACCGGCTCTAGCTGCATCAGTAACGTATCGGTCCAAGTTCGCCGCTTCCCTGGGCCGCCCCGCACCAGCTCCAAATCTAAACAAGAGAATTGCACGGCATTGAGACTACCGAGAAAATCTTGCTGACGGCGCAGGGTTTCGCCATTGACTACCGCTGTCCGACGACCGCCGCTGCGCAAGGTGAGCTGCAGGGATGATATTCCCAGCTCTCGCTTGAGACTGGCTCGGATCTGGGCCGTGGCCATAGTGTTCTGCACCAGGTCGCGATCGCGACTGGTACGGTGAGACTTTAGCGTCGCCAACAGCTCTACCGCTTCCAACAGATTTGACTTCCCCTGGGCATTTTCCCCAAGCAGAATCGTCTTGGGTGCCAAGAACTCAACGACCTGGTCACTGTAGTTACGAAACTGCTGTAGGTGAAGGGATTGGAGAAACATAGATGAGACTAGAGGTGATCTCAGTTTAGGGGAAGGGGGAGGATGTGGGCGGGAGAAGGTAGGAGGGTCAGGGGTCACAGGGGTAAAGGGGTCAGGGGTAAAGGGGAAGCAACGATTATGGAGGGTGAGTAGCCCACTCAAGGCATGCATGCGCTGGATCACGCGTTACATTTAGGACAGGCGTTTTGGGGGTATGAGCCATGGGGACAGAGTTGATATGGATTGGGCTATGGACGTTGGTATTAGCAGTGGCAACGGTTGCGATCGCAATTTTCCATCGTCGTTTGCAGGCATCCCTGGCCACAGCTCCCCGGTTACCCCTCTTAGATACAGCACCGGATACCCTACCGACGACCACCTTGATTATTCCGGCCTACAACGAGCAGGTAAACATGACCGAATGTCTGGAGGCGGCCCTGGCTAGTCGTCTGCCGCATCCTGAACAGTTGCAGGTGATTGTAGCGGATGACGAATCTATCGACGATACAGCAGCCCTGGCCAAAAAAGTCGCACGTCAGGATACGCGAGTAGAGGTTCTAACAGTTCCACCACGACCCACTGATATTCCCTGGCGGGGTAAAAACTGGGCCTGTGCCAATGCCATAGAAAAGGCAACGGGTGACTATGTGCTATTTATTGATGCCGATGTGCGATTGGAGCCCGATGCCATTGCCACTGCGGTGACCGATTGTCAAAACCAGCAGGCAGACCTGCTTAGCTGTGGTCCTGGGATTATTTGTGGGTGTTTGGCCGAGTGGCTGGTGCAACCGATAATGATGAGTCTAATTGCCGTGGGCTTTAATTTTGAAGCGGTGAACGATCCTCAGAATGCGCAGACTGCATTTGCGGCCGGTCCGTTTATGCTGTTTCGCCGCAGTGCCTATGACCAAATTGGTGGACACCGGGCAGTGGCCACTGAAACTGTGGAAGATGTGCAGTTGGCCAAACGGATTAAGGGCAATGGTTTGAAACTACGCTACTTGCTTAGTACGGAGCTAATTAAAGTGCGGATGTATCGGTCCTTTGCCGCGCTGTGGGAAGGTTGGACTAAAAATTACTATGAAGGCGGTGGTCGTAAGCTGGGTGGGACGCTCTTTTCAGCCTTTGCTTTAAGCTTGATTTTTGTGATGCCGTGGTTGGGGCTGGCGGCTGGGCTATGGGGAAGTTTCCTGGGCCAAACTCCAGGCTGGTGGCTTGTACTAGGCCTGGGGATAATTAGCGTTGGCCTGCAGGTGTATATGCGCTGGGCGGCACAGCGGGTGTTTAATCAGCCGTTTCGCTATTGGTGGCTGGGCTGGCTAAGTGGCGGCATTGTGGTTGCGATCGCACTCACCTCAATTATCAAAACTGAGACTGGCTGGGGGTGGACCTGGCGTGGCCGTTCCCTTGCGACTTAACACTTAAAAAGTAGATGCTGCTGTTGACACTAAAAGGCTAAAAGCTGCTAATATACATTGGCTAGCAATCGAAAGTGGTCGGTTACTGACTGTCGATTGTTTAGCTTTAATAATGGGGCGTGGCCAAGCGGTAAGGCAGCGGGTTTTGGTCCCGTCATTCGTAGGTTCGAATCCTACCGCCCCAGTTAGTTTCAGAGACTTGTGAAAAAGGCTGGCCTAATTTTATGGGTCTTTTGCGACGATATTTGTCCATTTTTTTGACGCAGGAAACCTCGTTATTAAATTATCTAAACTCTGCTTTTTTTGACCATAGTGGTTGTCCAGGTAGGGTAATAGAAGTGAACGACTTGATGATTAAGGCTTTGGTACTAGGCCAACCATCGGCCAAGCTCACTTTTAGATCGAGCCGTTGTCCTTTTAGTGGATTTTGTTACCATAGCAACTGATTTTTGGTGGGTGTGGCTTCTAATGGGCTGCAAGCCACAATTATCCAGTTCGGTTGTAGTGACCAAGCTGTAAGAAGATGGGGGCCGATGATATATGGAATTAGAAATACAGAATCAAATATTAGTTAAGCGAAGGGCTATATGAGTTCCATTACGCCTTCTTCTGATTCTGCGTACCAGGATTTTCTACAAGCTATTAAAAGCCAGGTGGTGCAAAGCCGCGTTGGGGCAGCGCGAGCCGTCAATCGTTCGTTAATCGAGTTTTATTGGTCGTTTGGGCAACTCATTGTGGAACGGCAAGAGGCTTTGGGGTGGGGTAAGGCTGTAGTAGAGCGTTTATCGGCTGACCTTAAGCAGGAGTTCCCTAAAATCAAGGGTTTTTCGCCTCAGAACCTGTGGTTGATTCGGCAGTTCTACACCGAGTATAAGCAGACTCCAAATCTCCAACAGCTTGTTGGAGAAATTCCGTGGGGCCACAATATCCTGATTATGCAGCGCATCAAGAATGAAGCAGCCCGACGCTACTACCTGGAGGCGACAGCCCGTCTTGGTTGGACAAGGAATGTGCTGCTGAACCAGATTAAGGCTGGTGCCTATGAGGTCAGTCTGCAAGATAAAAGCCACAATTTTAAGGCTGTGCTTCCAGAGTACCTGGCAGAGCAAGCTGAGGAAACGCTCAAAAGTCAATATAGTTTGGAGTTTTTAGGCATTGCTCAAGCCGTTCATGAAAGAGAGTTGGAGCGCAATCTGATTGCTCGGCTAAAGGATTTTCTAATCGAGCTGGGTTATGGCTTTTGCTTTATTGGCAATCAGTATCGCCTGGCGTTAGGAGATAACGAGTATTTCTTGGATTTACTGTTCTATCATCGCTTTTTAAAATGCTTGGTGGCGATTGAGCTAAAGACAGGGCGGTTTCGACCAGAGTACGCAGGGAAGATGGATTTTTACCTGGAGGTGCTCAACGACCAGGAGCGGGCACCCGATGATAACCCAGCGATCGGCATCATTCTATGTGCTGAGAAGGATCGGCTGGAGGTGGAATTTAGCCTGAAATCAAAAGCGAATCCAATTGGTGTGGCAACCTATCAGCTATACCCCGAAGTGCCGGAGGAATATCAAGGTATGCTGCCAACCGATGACGATTGGCAAAAGTTACTAGAGTCGGCATTGTTAGAAGAAGAATAAACCAGTTAAGACAAAATCCAGACAGATGAAAAAATCTTTTAAGAGATTTTCTGACAAGCCAAAATGCCTTTATATTCATAGTCTTTGGAGACTTCAAAACAGAATCAAAATGCTAACTTTTGCCTAGAACTTAATTAATGGTGATAACCATTTAGATAAGATTGGTTCTTAAATTTAGGACTTCTTTCAATTAGAACTCTGTAATAAGTAGGTATACGAAATGGTTTATATAACAATTTTCTGAAACGGTTAATTGATAGTAGCTTCTAGCATATCTGAGGAATTTTAAGCCCCTATCTTCAGAACAGACTCAGAAGAGTCCAGAAAGTAGATCCGGCATTGAGAGGCCTAAAGCCTTAGACTGAAGATAAATAGCTTAAGAGAAATATGTCTGGAAAAGTCAAAATTCTGGTCCACTGATTTCAAGATTAGAAACTGCTCACTAATCTTGAATCTGCTAACTTTTTGCGAAAAGTTAGCGAGTTGGGATTGAGTTAGTACAGCATCAGGCACTGCTAGTCACTTGTCTCTGGTATGTGGCTAACGTACTGTAAGTTTCTGGGCTGAGAGGTTGTTCAGAAATAGAGTTCACACACGACCTTTTCCAAAGGGAAAAACCCCCATCACCCAAAACCAGGAGCAACGATCAAAGTAGCCCCTAATAAAGTACTCACTAACCTGCTCTACGCTAGAGATTGAGATCGCATTAAAATAAAGATCGCTTTGCTGAGGAATACCCAATGCCCTCACCGCTACCTGGAATGGATCCCTACCTGGAACACCCGCGTTCCTGGCCAAACTTTCATCATCGGTTAATAAGTGCGATCGCCATCAGCCTAGGCCCACAACTACGTCCCAAATATCGTGTAGTAGTCGAAGAAGCCATCTACCAGACAGAGGGGCAGGATTCAGTTTTGGTGGGAGTCCCCGACGTCACTATCCAAAAAGCAAAGCAAACTCAAGCCGTTACTGAGGCAACTTTAGGAACAGCAGCTCAACCCATCCTTGTCGATTTACCCATACCAGAGGTCATTCGCCAGGGATATCTCGAAATTCGAGAAGTAGCCACCAGTGAAGTCATCACCGTTATCGAAGTCTTATCGCCCACCAATAAACGCCCTGGCGAAGGCAGACGAACCTATGAAGCAAAACGTCAGGTCATTCTAGCCAGCGCTACCAACCTGGTAGAAATCGATTTACTACGACAGTGGTCTCCCATCGTTCAGTTGCCCGAGCAGCTACAAACTCACTACCGTATTTTAGTCAGTGCCAGTTCCCAACGCCCCCAAGCAAGCCTTTACGCATTTAACTTGCCAGACCCCATTCCAGCATTTCCATTACCGCTAAAAGAAACAGAGTCAGAACTCATCGTTAACCTTCAAAATTTACTGGGCGATATTTATGACCAGTCAGGCTATGACTTAGTGATTGACTACAGTGAGCCACCGGTCCCTGCACTAAAAGCAGCAGACTCTGCATGGTTAGCAGAATGGCTTACCAAGACTCGCGATGAATCAGAACGTTAGCACCCTGCATACTAAGGCTGCATGTAACTAGCCCAGACGTAGAAGCCTTCTATATTCTGAATCCTATATTCTCATGACAGCCTTTTAGCGTCTCACATTTGATTAGGAGCAACTACTTAATAATTCAACCTTATGTCATTACTGGGCCTGTGACTTTTGCATTCAACAACGTCCTCCTGAATTCTTTCCTTGAGAAAACATCCCGCTGCAGGTTGATACCCTTTAGACGTAATGCTACACCCAAAGGTCAGCTGTACTGACTATACTGCTGAATCAGTTTGGCAACTAATCCAGTCCAGCCTGTTTGGTGACTCGCCCCAATCCCGGCTCCGTTATTCCCATGAAAGTATTCATAAAAGAGAATATAATCTTGCCAGTTGATATCTTGCTGGAAAGTCTGGATACCACCAAACACAGGACGTTTACCTGACTCATCTTTGAGGAAAATGCGAATCATCCGATCTTCGAGATCCAGGGCAACCTCCCATAAGGATTTATAGGTGCCGGAACTTGTGGGACATTCAACTTGATATTCGTCACCGAGATAATGGTGAAACTTTTGCAAGGATTCCACCAGCAAGTAGTTGACCGGAAACCAGATGGGACCACGCCAATTTGAGTTACCACCAAAGAGTCCGGTGCTTGATTCTGCAGGTTCGTAATCAACACGATGCTCGCTGTCATCAGTGTAGAAAACATAAGGGTGCTCATGATGATAGTGAGAGAGGGCGCGAACACCGTGAGGAGCTAAGAATTCAGTCTCTTCCAACATCTTTTCTAAGATGCGTTTTAGCTTATCAGGTCTGACAATCGCCAATAACCGTCGTTTTCCGATACCTTCATCGACAAAAGATGCCACATTGTGGCCCAGATCAGGACGATTGGTTTCAAACCACTCCAATCGTTCTTTGAAACCTGGAAGTTTGTCGAGTAGTTCAGGTTCTAGCGTTTCTACCGCAAACAGGGGAATCAGCCCCACCATGGATCGCACTTTTAGCTTCAAGCGCTCGTCGTTGCGCAGATGCAGCACATCATAGAAGAATCCATCGTCTTCATCCCAAAGCTCAGTTTTATCATCGCCCACGTGGTTCATCGCATCGGCGATATAAATGAAATGCTCAAAGAATTTGGTGGCCATATCTTCGTAGACGGGGTTTTCTCGCGCCAGCTCTAAGGCAATGGTGAGCATGTTGAGACAGTACATGGCCATCCAACTGGTGCCGTCGGATTGTTCGATATAACCACCGGTTGGTAAGGGGGCACTGCGATCAAAAACGCCGATGTTATCCAGTCCTAAAAAGCCGCCCTCAAACACATTGTTGCCCTCAGCATCTTTGCGATTGACCCACCAGGTAAAGTTCAGCAGAAGCTTTTGAAAGACCCGTTCCAGGAAGGTGCGATTCTGCTTTTCAGCAGAGGCTCCGCCAACGCATTCTTTTGCCATCTTTTGCGCAATCTTGTAAACACGCCAGGTGGCCCAGGCATGGACGGGGGGATTCACGTCTCCAAAGGCCCATTCGTAAGCAGGAATCTGACCGTTAGGATGCATGTACCATTCCCGTGTCATGATATCGAGCTGGTTCTTGGCGAACTCCGGATCGACAAGGGCCAGAGGAATACAGTGAAACGCCAGATCCCAGGCAGCGAACCAGGGATATTCCCACTTATCGGGCATGGAGATAATGTCGTCGGCATCCAGGTGGGGCCACTGACGGTTACGGCTACGTCCCTGGTTCGGTTTAGGCATGGTGGGGTCGCCCTCCAGCCAGCGAGTAATATCAAAACGATAGTACTGTTTACTCCACAGCAGTCCAGCAAAGGCCTGGCGCTGCACATTTTGCATATCGTTGACATGACAGAAAGGGCTGACTTCTTGGTAAAATTCGTCGGTCTCCCGAATCCGGGCCTGGAGAATACTGTCAAAGTCTGGACCCAGGGGACTCTCCAATTTGCCCTGGTTGGAAAGGCGCAGCTTGATCCGTCGAGTTTCTCCGGGGCCCACTTCCATGGCATAGTCAGCGGCAAACTTGGTGCCCACCTGGGCCGGATTTACAGCATCTGTTTCGCCATTGACGATATGTCGATGGATGCCATCCTTTACGTAGGGTGTGGGGTTTTCAACGCCAAAGAGCTGTTGATAGTTAGACTCGTTGTCGGTAAACAGGAGAGTGCGATCGCAATCGTCACCATTTAGACCATCACAGTAGAGCCAGTAGCTGCCCAGCTCAGGATGGTTGGCTTCGATAACGCAAAGGCCGGCATGTTTAGGAGAAACCTTGAGCTTAGGTTTGGAGCGGCCCTGCTCCCAGGACCAGGTATTACGAAACCAAAGGTGAGGAAGTACGTGCAGCTGCTTGGTCTCGGGACCCCGGTTGACCACAGTAATTTGGATCAGGACATCCTCGGGTCTGGCTTTGGCATATTCGACAAACACATCGAAATAGCGATTTTCATTAAACACTCCCGTATCCAACAGCTCAAACTCGGGAGCATGACGTCCCCGCTTTTGGTTCTCTTCTACCAGCCAGCTATAGGGATATTCAGCTTGGGGATATTTATAGAGTCCCTTTAGGTAGGAGTGGGTAGGGGTACTGTCGAGATAGAAATAGTATTCTTTGACATCTTCGCCGTGGTTACCCTGGCTGCCGGTCAGACCAAAAAGCCGCTCTTTTAACACCGGATCCTCACCATTCCACAATGCCAGGCTAAAGCACAGCCGTTGCTTTTCATCGGAAATACCCAGTAGACCGTCTTCGCCCCAGCGATAGGCGCGGGAGTGGGATTGGGCATGGGAGAAATAGTCCCAGGCTTCTCCCGTGGGACTGTAGTCTTCGCGAACAGTGCCCCACTGACGATCGCTCAAATAGGGTCCCCACTTTTTCCAGGGCACACGATGGGTCTGGCTATCTTCTAGTCTTTGATGTTCGGCGGTCATGGCAGTCTCCTTATGGGTTAGCTGTGCGATGAAATTTTATTTATGTGCATTCTCCTAATCGGCATATAAAAGTTCTGTTGGCGGCCCAACAGAACTTTAACCATCGAGTAATCGATAGACTCGTAAGACTTCTGCCACAGTCCAGGCTTGGGCAAAGGCTCCCCGAGGAGAGTGGGGCGGATCACCATCAAAAATTTCACTGAGGGTGCCGACACACCCCGAGTTCAGATGGTCGGCCATGGGTGTTAAAAAACTCCGCGCAAGGTCGAGATTTTGGTAAACCTTTAGATGAGCCTGAACAAAATGACCCATCAGCCAGCCCCACACCGGCCCCTGATGGTAGGCACCGTCCCGCTGTAGGGGACTGCCGCCATACTGAGCTTGATAATCGGGATGGAAGGTCGCCAGCGATCTCAACCCGTAGGATGTTAACAACTCTTGGGCAACCGTGGTCACCACCGCCGTTTGCTGCTCTACGGAAAGTAAGTCAGCCCCCGAGAGCACAGGCAGCGACACGGCGAATACCTGATTCGGTCGTAAGGCATCGTCATCCCCGTCTGGGCCATCAATCACGTCATAGCAGTATCCTCGCTCCGCATTCCAAAAACGCTGAAATCCATGGAGAGCCTTCTGTGACAGCTGTTGATAGGAGTCTCCAGATTGATTGAGGTGCTGAGCGAACTGCACCATACAAATCAAAGCGTTATACCAGAGAGCATTAATCTCAACAGGTTTGCCAATGCGGGGGGTGACCACCCAGTCGCCAATTTTGGCATCCATCCAGGTGAGCTGTACGCCGGGTTCTCCAGCATAAATCAGACCGTCCGTGTCCAGGTGGATCTGATAGCGAGTCCCTTTCTGATGCCACTCAATCACCTCGGCTAAAACCGGAAACAGTTCGGCCAAGAAGGCTTTATCCTGAGTAGCTGCGTAATAGACACGAATGGCCTCAAAGTACCAGAGAATAGCATCGACGGTGTTATATTCTGGCATCTCACCGGCTTCTGGAAACAGATTGGGGAGCATGCCCTGGTCCAGATATTGGGCAAAGGTGGTGAGAATGGGCTTGGCAATGTCGGGACGGTTGGTTGCGATCGCAAGTCCTGGCAGAGCGATCATCGTATCTCGTCCCCAATCACCAAACCACGGGTAGCCAGCAATCACGGTCTTACCAGGATTCCCCGCCACTGTCCGTTCAACAATAAATTGGTCAGCCGCTAACACCAGCTGTTCTAGCCACAGGGGCGTATTTTTATTCTGGAGATCGGCATACCAATAACCGACTAACGTTTGTTCGTGCAGTCGCTGACGCCTTAACGCTGCTTCCCCATCCAGACCAACCTCTGGCAGGGTACTCGCCACCAGGGTAAATGACTGACCAATCTCTAAATCAACGGAAAACGTCGTACTGTGGAGATGGTCGTCATGGGGAGAAATCCCACGATACTGTTCTGTGGCCAGGGTGTACCCACGATACCAGCTGTGGGCTGGAGAAACCTGAGCGTTGTTGGCCAGCAGATAGAAAGGAACCGCCCGATCAAACGCCTGAATCTCGACACCGTGGGGATGGCGATTCACTTGCATTTGCCAGTCGTCTCCTTGGGTGCTGCTATGGTGGTTGCGATAGTTCACCAGGGCTTTTAGGGATAGGGATAGGGGTTGGCTGGCCCGCTTGAGGGTGTAGCGAACATAGGTGGTGTTTTCCCCTTGCTCCATCCAGATACGTTTTTCGATCAGCGCATCACCGCAGACAAAGGTCCAAACAGGAATTGTTCCCTCCAGACAGAACTGTTCTATAAATTGATATCCCCTAGGATTAATCGAGCCATCGGCCCAGCGATCGCAAAATAACGGCCAGGATTGTTCCCCATAGTCAACCTGCTCATCCAATTTAGTCAGTAGCAACGTTCTCTCCAGCGGTGGCTTTAGGGCGGCCACTAACAAACCATGATAATGACGACTCAGCACACCGGAGATGGAACCACAGCCATAGCCGCCAATGCCATTGGTGACCAGCCATTCTCGCTGTTCACCAATACTTAATTCACCACAAATCTCTCGTCCAAATCGCACAGCCATAGCTCATCTCACTTTGATTTGATAGGGGGCACATCAGCAGTAGACTATTCAACAACTCGGATAGCGTGACCATCAGGGTCTCGTACCAAAAAGCCTTTTCGAAAGCCCAGGGTAGCATTGGGTAGCTCCACTAAACCGGACGATATAAATGGCACACCAGCGTGCTGTAATCGATTAGCCGTGGCAGCCGCATCTTTCACCACCATGGTAATGTCCCAGTGCCATAAATCATTAGGTTGAGAATCCTCAGGATAGGGGCGTCCTGTGGCAGGTGAAAGATAATCCAAAAACTCAACACCTATAACAGCTCCAGCAGTCAAACCACTAATGTGCAGACGGGCTCCAAACACATTGTTTAAGTGTTCCTGCTCAGGACCATAGTTGAAGCTTGCACCAGCAACCTCTAGCCCTAATAAATCTTGATAAAAGGCTAAGCTAGTAACCGTATCAGCTACGCCAATTGCAGTGTGATCAATTCCCAGAAATAAGTTTTCATTGTTCTCTTGCCAGCGCGGATTGCCTTTACCCTCAGGGAAATAGATGATCTCCAGATTGTGACCATCAGGATCTTGGAAATAAAAGGCTTCAATTCCTGCCGCTGCTGGAATATACTCCGGTAGCCGTTGGGGACCTGTGGAAACATGTTGTACATTAAAGTTTCGCAGTCGTTCATAGGCCTCATCCATGTCGCTTACCACGATTGCAATGTGTTGAAACCACAAATCATTGCTACGGGAATCGACTGGAATGGGCTGCCCCTGGGGGGTTAGGTACTGAGTTAATTCAATGACTTCGCTACCCAGACGCATTTGCACCACTCGCATCCGTACTCCAAAGATGCCTTGCAGCAACTCTATCTCACGCCCAAATACTTCAACATCGGAGATTTTTTCAAAGGTTAAAACATTGGAGTAAAAGCGCAATGCTGTATCCATGTCTGATACTGTCATACCAATAACAGGAATATCTTGTCCCTGAACAGTTGCCGGAACAACCTGAGCGTATTGATTAGAAGACGAGAACGAATGAGTTGGTAAGAATTGAGGAAGGTGATCTCTCCCCCAGACTGGAACCGTGCTGACTAAACTGGTACATAGCAGGGCGAGTGCTAAAAAGTATTTATGATTCATGGCTCATTAGTAGACTATTGGTACAACAGGTCTCTGGCCTCCTGATCACTAATAGATGCTGATTCCAGCTCAATCAGACGATGGTGGACAACCAGTTCACAGGACTCACCAGGCGCTAGAAACTGGACCGGACCGTGAATTTCCATTTCCAAATAGGGGTAATCAGACGCGTTAAAGACTTCTGCAACACAATCGTGACCATAGGTAGCTGCAGAAGTAATCGAAAACTGTTTTAGGTAACCTAACGTGCCTTGCGGTGTCGATAGAATTGCAAGAATTGCCCCCAAGGGCGCATCAACACCGTATTTGAATTTGATTGGCTCTGTACATTGGACTGAGACTGTATCATCCATCCATCGAACAACGTTGTCTCGAACGGCTGCAGCCATACCTTCATTAGCAAAGGTTTTCACACCTCTTGGAAATTGTGACTGAGTGCCAATGGGCAAGAAAACCGTGGCCGGACGCTGCACCATACTGTTGCCCCATAGCCCCCACTGAATGATGTCATCACCTTGATTTTCCAGTCGATGAGTGATGCTCCAGTGATGATCAGTATCTCCTAGTTGAATAATACGTTGCAATTGTGTCCCTGTTTCTCGACAAATTGGGCTGGTCATCACAATGCGGACAGCCTGATCTGAGACTGTGTCCACGGCAACTTGATAAGCACCACTGTCGAGATCTAAAAAAGGAAGCGAATCTATCCAATGCTCTTGGGGAGCCAGCCAAGTTTTATTACCGCCCCACAACAAAAATCCCAATGTCTTTTTAGCGATCTCAGGTTGCTTAATCGCCGCTACATCCACGAACCTACCGGCAAGTTCCGAATTGACCCAATAGAGATCGTGGGATCGCCACTGCACTCCCATGACGCGCCCCCCTACTTGCGGAGTCAGAATCAGGGCAAGATCTCCCTTCTGAACCCATAGTGCCTGAGACCAACCGGCATAGTCTGCATACTTCAATGAAACCATTGCGACAGTACCTCAGTCTTTCTTTAAGATCGATACTTCAAAGGGCTCCAGACTGTTTGGCAGATCAACGACGTGGCCTGTTTCAAACCGGGTAGAAAGCAACACAATCCACCGCTGCCAATCCAGCTCCAGCTCGATGACCTCCTTTAACGGCTTATCGTAGGCAAAGTTGATCAGTACCAACACTGTTTCAGCCGCTGTTTCCCGGAGATAGGCTAATTGCTCGTGAGGATAGACTACTAGTGTTTGCCAACTGCCCAATTTCAAGGCTTCTGATCCTTGCCGTATGCGAATTAACTGCCGGTAGAAGTTCAATATAGAGTCCGGCTCAGTCAACTCAGTTTTAACATTGACATCGGTATAGTTCTTGTGAACAGGTAGCCAGGGAGGCACATCTGCTCCAAAGCTAAAACCTGCCTGGGGAGAGTCATCCCATTGCATGGGCGTCCGTGCTCCATCCCGAGACGGCGGTAGCTCACCCGTTTCGGTAGCGACAACAGCTCCATCTCGGAGCTGATCAGCAGGAATATCCATGTTATCGATCATGCCGAGTTCCTGGCCATAGTAGAGAAACGGCGTGCCACGCAGGGTGAGCAATAAGGCAGCGGCAGCTTTGGCAATGCTGACCGGATCAGTACACAAACTGCACTCAATCCAGCGAGAAAGATGACGGGGAATATCGTGGTTATCTAGAAACTGGGTGGGCCAGGCCCAAGCTGGAGTGATCAGTTCCTTTTTTTCAATTTCTCGCTGCAGATAGCCAGGATACCAGGGACTAAATGGAAACTCAAAGCCAAAGGGCAGATGTAGTTCATTATTACTGTTGCCGTAAAAGATAGTGGAATCGTAGAGACGACTATCAATAAAGGTTTCTCCAATCAAAACCCGATTGTCATAGTCCTCAACAATCTGTCTGAACTCCCGAATGATTTGATGATTCTCCGGCAGATTCTTATCATAAAGATGGTGTTGATTATTATATGCATTCTTATC
>JBCCXQ010000094.1:0-14506 GCA_039191365.1 Cyanobacteria bacterium P01_F01_bin.13
CAAAAAGGCGCAGGGGAACAGCAGCAAACCGGACCAGCCCACGAAGACAAATCTATCGCGCTTGAGCCAGTCATCGACGACGTCGAAGACGCCTCGATTCGCTCCAGCACGGCCCATTGCTATGGTCATCTCAAATCCTCTAGTGTGATTTTCTAAAGTAACTTAGTCAAAGGGAACTCCTCTGACTAAATCTGAAAGATAAGAATCCTACTAATGAGACAGGCGAGGGCAAAAAATAAATATGTAATCCGTAGACCGGAATAATGCCTTTCCTTATTCGACTGCCTTTATGAGTAGGGTTTACTTATCTTTACTATTTTTCTCATTATAGGTGCATCTTTTAAGAAAGTCTCCCCGCCATCGTTATCGATAGCCGTTTGGTCAGTGGGTTTAATTTTCTGATATGGCTATTGATGCCTTATTTGTGAGCCATTTTTGACATACTAGAGACCGGACTTCTCAGACACATAATTTCGTATCTATGTATATTGTTGAACTTTCGCTGAAGCATACAGCTCTACCTATGTCAGTCCAAAAGAAGACACAAGAGGCTGCAGATGAGGCTTACTCCACGGTTTTGAATGCGCTAAAAACAGGACAACCTGTGATTCTTGAGCTGAGTTGTGACAAGCAAGAGGGTAAGAAGCTCTCCGTATTAGTGAGTGAACTGGCCGCAGTACAGGTTTATGAAAAATCTGGTGGAGCGTCTTCGTCAGGTAAGGCGGCTGGATTTTTTGCTATGGCAAATGATTAGGGATGGATTGCGCGATCTCAATTGATAATTTGCATTTCAGCTGGAATTCTGGAGCAACCGTACTGGCTGGATGCTCGCTGCAGGTGCCACGGGGTGAGTTCTGTATGCTTCTGGGCACCAACGGCAGTGGTAAATCCACACTCCTGAGGCTCTTGGCTGGATTACTGGATGCTCCCCAGGGCACCATTCATCTACAGCAGCCAGTAGGGTTTGTCTTTCAAAACCCCGACCATCAGTTGGTGATGCCGACGGTGGGGGCCGATGTTGCCTTTGGCCTGGTGGATGAGGACATGGCCTACGAGGCAGTGCGACAGCGGGTGGATGAAGCCCTGGCTACGGTTAATCTGCTGCACCTAAAGCGACGACCGATTTACGCGCTTAGCGGCGGCCAAAAACAGCGGGTTGCGATCGCAGGAGCCCTGGCCCAGCACTGTCAGGTGTTACTTTTCGATGAACCCACAGCACTGCTAGACCCAGACAGTCAGCTAGAACTGGTGGCTCAAGTGCGAGATTTGGTCAAACGTCAGGGGATTACGGCGCTGTGGGTGACCCATCGACTGGTGGAATTGGACTATTGCGATCGCGCTATTTTATTGGAGCAAGGTCGAGTCGCAACTCAAGGTGCCCCAGCCCAGGTTAAGCAAGCATTACAAAGTCTACACTTGACCTAAGAAAAAATCTCCAAAATGACTGATTGCAGGGGTAGCGGACGTTAAGCTATAGGAACCATAGGCTCACACACTACCCCAGCACCTAACAATGAACGGTCCTACCTCGCAGGCAATTTTATTAGTCGATGGGTACAACGTCATTGGTGCTTGGCCAGATCTAATTGAGTTGCGTGATGTGCAAGGCCTTGACGTTGCTCGTAACAACCTGGCTGAGTCCTTAGCAAATTACAGCGCCTATAAAGGGTTTGAAACCTTACTTGTTTTCGACGCCTATGGGCAACGTCAGGCCCACTATAGTGAGACCTTTACCCAGCACCTTTCAATTCACTACACGAGCTTTGGTCAAACGGCTGACAGCTATATAGAAATTTCCTGCGCCAAGTTTCGCAATGATATTCGCAAATTTGAGAAACGATTAATTGTGGCTACATCTGATCGGGCTCAGCAGCTAACTGTAGTTGGCTATGGTGCCGAATGGATGTCGGCCGCCCAATTGGCCTCTGATGTAAACCTATCAGTCCAAAAAGTTAAACATCGCCAAAAACCCCAAAAGCATTCCAAGCAGAGGTTCTTATCTAAGTCCCTCAATCCAGAAACTCAGGAAAAGTTAGCAAAACTCCGAGCCAATCTGATGGAATGAGAATCAATCAACAGCAAGGGGCTATTTTTACAGCGCCTAACGTTTTTCTAGGAAAGATTAAAAATCTGCTTGCACAACTGCCATACAATTGCATATATTGAGAAAGCTAAACAATCCTCAGTAGCTCAGTGGTAGAGCGGTCGACTGTTAATCGATTGGTCGTAGGTTCGAATCCTACCTGGGGAGTTAGGCCAAAATTTACCCAATACCGTATTCAGCTATTTTCAAGCTAGCTGAACGTTTCAAAGGTTGGCTCTAGAGCTAAGCATCTTAGCTTTGCGTCATGGATTTGCCAGCTCAGGCATAACGTGAATTAAACCTTAAGGTATCTTCTCGTAACGGATTGTAGAGATATTATAGTTTCGGGATAAAATTTGTCTCCACTTCTTAACCTGTATTTTGAAGTGGGCGAATTAGGAATTCATGTTTAGAAACAAATTCCTAAATTCCGTATAACAAAATATCTGTTTTTAAGATGCCTCGTATACTTGTCGTCGATGATGATCCGGCTATTTCGGAACTGGTAGCAGTTAATCTGGAGATGGCTGGGTATGATGTCAGTCAGGCTGAGGACGGTATCAAGGGACAAGCACTGGCTGTGCAGCTCTTGCCCGATCTGATTATGCTTGACCTGATGTTGCCAAAGGTAGACGGCCTTACCGTTTGCCAACGTGTTCGCCGTGATGAACGGACAGCAGATATCCCGGTATTGATGTTAACGGCCTTGGGTCAGACCCAAGATAAGGTCGATGGGTTTAATGCCGGTGCTGACGATTACCTCACTAAGCCATTTGAGTTAGAGGAAATGTTGGCACGCGTTAGAGCGTTGCTGCGACGCACTGATCGCATTCCCCAAGCAGCAAAGCATAGCGAAATTTTGAGCTATGGTTCGTTGACATTGGTTCCTGAGCGCTTTGAAGCCATCTGGTTCGAGCGTACTGTTAAGCTGACTCATTTAGAGTTCGAGCTGTTGCACTGTCTTCTACAGCGCCATGGTCAGACAGTGGCACCCAGTGAAATTTTGAAAGAAGTTTGGGGTTACGATCCCAATGACGATATTGAGACGATTCGTGTACACATTCGTCATCTACGCACTAAGTTAGAACCAGACCCACGCCATCCTAAGTTTATCAAAACCGTTTATGGTGCTGGCTACTGTCTGGAGTTGCCTCAAGATGATCAGGTCTACTCTAATACTCGTACGGCTAGCTAGGGTGTTATCAATTTAAGCCATTAGAGGAGAAGACGTTTTAGTGTTTAGGTTTCATTGGCTGCTGTACATCTGGAGGTATGGCATTTTAGCAGCATTAATCGATGCAATAAAAAGGGAGGTCCAAAGGGCCTCCCTTTTTATTGATAACTGGGTTTATCATTCATCAGCCTAAGAATGAAAAGTCACTCTTACCATAGGCTGATTTGTGGATAACTAAGACTGAACTTACTTAGTCACCGCCTTAGTAACAGCTTCAACTGGAAAGTATTCAGTTGGCGCTAGGGAATAACCACGAATGAGACTGCCAACAGTTTTCGCCGTAATCTTGAGTTGAGTGATGGGATTAGCAGGTACGACAGTCTTATACAAATAGCTATCGAATGTGAGCTTTTGAACATCTATATCACCACACATTTCAACAAAGGCTTCGCGAGTGGCGTCTGAACGATAGAACACTCTCTGCAAAATGTCTAGAACAAGATAGGTCGTACCGTACTTCTTATCCCAACGCTTGAGATAGGTTTTAAGCTCCTTCTCCGTAAGCGCACGTTCACCACTATTGGAAAGTTCAACAATGGTCTCTGCACACATGCGGCCAGACTTAGCAGCAAAGTAGATACCTTCTCCAGAGGATTTAGTCACAGTCCCTGCTGCATCACCTACTAAAGCAACCCGACCAACAACGCGACGAGGTCTAGGATGCTCGGGAATAGGATGAGCTTCTACCTTAATGATTTCGCCACCTTCAAGACGATTGGCCGCACGTTCGCGAATACCCTTCTGGAGCTTTTTAATGCTGGCTTGATTGCCCTGCATCGTCCCAGTGCCTACGGCTACATGATCGTACTTGGGAAATACCCATGCATAAAAGTCAGGAGAGACGTCGTTACCAACGTACATCTCTGCCAGATCTTCGTAATAGTTCATTTTATCTTCGGGCAAACGGATGCGCTCTTGGAATGCAACCGCATAGTTATAATCACCCGCATCAATAGCCCGAGCTACTCGGGAGTTGGCTCCATCGGCACCAATCACCATATCGACTTGTAAAGTCTTGGCTTCGCCCTGAATCTTGCCGCTAGAGTGATCCGCATAGTGCAGAGTGTAGGGGTCCTTATCATTGCCAGGAATTTCCAACTTATGCACGGTGCCATTAATCACCTGGGTACCCAGTTTTTCTGCCCGCTCACGCAAAAACCCATCCAATACTTCACGACGACACATGCCAATGTATTCGTCATCATTAAGGGTACCGCCGATATCCACTTCAACGTTTGATGGCGAAATCATCTTCATCTTGCGCACGCGACGGTCGATGATTTCGGGAGGTAAGTCAAACTCACCCACCATGCAGAGAGGAATCGCACCACCACAGGGTTTTGCGTTGTCTAACTTTCTCTCAAATAGATAGGTTTCAATACCTGCTTTTACTAGTGTCTCAGCAGCAGAAGAGCCTGCCGGACCGCCTCCAACAACCGCAACCCGAAGTGCCAAGGTGTTTTTCTCCAATTTGATTAAAAGCTATGGTGTGTATGCTATCACGCAGATTTCAGACCTCTGAGAACACTCCTGTAGATGTAACAAAAATGAAACAGAGTGTGAGAATAAATTGGTGAATCGTCAGCCTTTAAATCAGTTTCCTGGTCCGCATTTGTGACCGCAGCGTCAGTAAAATCAAGGCACCCCCAAAGGTACTAGCCATTAACCATAGCCAGAATTGATGAGCCATGGCATGGTCTAAGGCCCAGCCACCGAGCGGTGGACCAATCAGATATCCCACAGCCCAACACATGGAATTCACTGACAAATACACACCTCGCAAGGCAGTAGGAGCAATACCGACGACTAGAGCGGAGGCAATGGAAGTATAGGCGACTGTTCCCAAGGCCATAGCTGTTAGGCCAATGAGGACAAATAGCCCAGGGGTAATAAACTGTTGCCCTACTAGCCAGGTGCTGAGAAAAGTCAAAGCCCAAAAGACAAGGGCAATCATCAAGGCATGGGGTTGAGTAAATCGGTTAAGCCAGCGGGCTACGGGAAGTTGGCAAAAGGCGGTGAGCACAATAGCCCAGGTAAAAATACCCCCGACGGCGGCGTGGTTATCAAGGCTAGTAAAACGATTGAGATAGAGCGGTAGGGTGCTCTGGGATTGGGAGAGGTAGAGGGTAAAGAGGCTGTTGACGATAACGTAGATTTGCAGGGTGCGATCGCGAATGGCCACCTGCCATCCTTGCCAAAATCCACCCTGAGCGGGATTAGCGCTTAGGGTTTCGGTGATGGCGATGGCAATAATGGCGTAAAAGACTATAAATGTAAGACCATCCAGGGCAAACAACAGTCGGTAAGTCTGAAATGCCGCAATTACAGCGCCGCCTATGACAACACCTGCACTCAGTCCTAAGCTATCGGCCAAACGCACAATGGCAAAGGCTTCATTGCGATTTTGTTCAGTAGTTAAATCGGCCACCACAGCTTCAGTAGCAGGCCAGTAAAGACCCACACCCAGCCCCATCAATAAATTGGCAATGACAAAGCCGAGAAAATCATGGGTAATCACAAAACAGCCATCAGCTATCGCTGAAATGGCTGCTGAGATTAGGAGTGTTCGTCGTCGGCCCCAGCGAGGAGAATCCGCCATGGAGCCTCCGGCAAATCGGCCGATCATTCCCGAAAGCGATTGGCTGCCCAAGCCTAAGCCAATGGCTGTGGCCGATAGCCCCACATCATCAGCAAAAAACAGAGGCGCATAAAACAAGGTAAACCCAATGCCAAGCTGGGATAACAATCGACCAGCCGCCAAAATCCAAAGTCGAATATCAAGTTTGGGAAAGATTGTCACTACTGACTTAAAGAGGGCACACATCTGGTCAACATACTGATTGTCCCAGGTCTGCTTGCATAGCTGCTATCCATAATTCAACAAACCCGCTTTGGATTTCCTCGGGTAGAATTCAGTGGGCCTGGGCACACAGGTTAATTTTTTAATGGGTTTAGGACTTGAAACAGCGATGGCAGAAACAGTTCCAACGGAGCGACAACAGCGGGCTAAGGAGTTGCGATCTCAGCTCCAAAAAGCCAGCTATGCCTATCATGTTCTGGATGCCCCTGACCTCCCCGACGAAGTCTACGATCGCCTGTATCGAGAGCTGCAAGACTTAGAAACACAGCATCCGGAGCTAATTACTCCCGATAGTCCCACCCAGCGCGTGGGTGAACGACCAGCCAGCCAGTTTACGGCCCTAGAGCACAACATTCCCCTCTACAGTCTGGAAAATGCCTTTGATCTAGATGAATATCGTCAGTGGGAAACCCGCTGGCAGCGGCAGGCTCCCGATGTCGACAGTGCCCCTGTAGTAGCTGAACTCAAAATTGACGGCAATGCCCTGGCGTTGACCTATGAAAATGGCTTACTAACGCGGGGGGTAACCCGAGGCGACGGCATTAGCGGAGAAGACATCACTCAGAATGCGCGCACTATTCGCGCTATTCCGCTGCGGTTGCAAATTGACAATCCGCCTCCCCGGGTAGAAGTGCGGGGGGAAGCCTTTATTCCCAATGATATTTTTGAAGCCATTAATGCCGACCGTCAAGCCAAGGAGGAAATGCCCTTTGCCAATCCGCGCAATGCAGCAGCAGGCACATTGCGTCAGCTGGATTCTCGGGTGGTAGCCCGGCGGCGTCTCGATTTTTTTGCCTACACCTTACTGTTACCGGAAAGTGTAGGCGATTTACCCCTACCCCAAACCCAGGAAGACTCTCTACAGGCCCTAAAACACCTGGGGTTTAAGGTCAATCCCAACCGAAAACTTTGTCCCACCGCTAGCGAAGTGGCCGAGTTTTATGACTATTGGGATCAGGCCCGCACCCAGCTGCCCTATCTGACCGATGGAGTGGTGGTTAAGCTTAATGACCTGGCTTTGCAGGAACGGCTTGGGTTCACCCAAAAATTTCCCCGCTGGGCGGTTGCCCTTAAATATCCCGCTGAAGAGGTCCCTACAGTCTTGCTAGATATGACAGTGCAGATAGGCCGCACGGGTGCAGTTACCCCGGTGGCGAAGTTAGCCCCTGTGCAGTTAGCTGGGACTACCGTTTCCCGAGCGACCCTGCACAATGCCGATCGCATTGCTGAACTCAATCTGCATAAGGGCGATACCGTCATTGTGCGCAAAGCGGGTGAAATTATTCCAGAGGTGGTGCGGGTACTACCAGACCTCAGACCAGACGGTGCCGAGCGTTGCCAGCTGCCCACCCACTGTCCTGAATGTAGCGAAAAATTGGTGCGACCAGTGGATGAAGCGGTTACCCGCTGCATTAATCCGCTCTGTCCAGCAATTGTCCGGGGTGACCTGATTCATTGGACCAGCCGCCAAGCCTTGGATATTGCTGGTCTGGGTGAAAAATGGGTGCAGCAGCTTTTAGAGAAAAAGTTGGTCAGCTCCGTAGCCGATCTATATGGGCTTACCGTGGAGCAGCTATTGCCCTTAGAACGGATGGGCAAAAAGAGTGCCCAAAACCTGGTGGCTGCGATCTCAGCCTCTAAGTCTCAGTCTTGGTCACGGGTCCTGTTTGGGTTAGGGATTCGTCACGTGGGTGCTGTAAATGCCCAGCTACTGGCTAAGAAATTCTACAAAGTTGACCTGCTGGCGGCGGCGATCCCTGAGGAGATCGAGTTGGTTTACGGCATTGGTCCAGAAATTGCCTACTCGGTCCATGAATGGTTTCAATCAGCTGCTAACCAACAATTAATCGAACGTTTGAGAGCAGTAGGAATACAGCTAGAGGGGACCGCCCCAGTGGCAGAACCCACAAATCTTCCCATGGCTGGAAAAACATTTGTGCTCACAGGTACCCTACCCACCCTAAGCCGACGAGAAGCGAAGGTCAAAATCGAGGAAAGTGGCGGTAAAGTGACCGGGTCAGTGAGTTCAAAAACAAGCTATGTTGTGGTCGGTGTAGATGCCGGATCTAAGCTTGCTAAGGCTGAAAAACTGGGTATTCAACGTTTAAGCGAAGAAGATTTGCTAGCGTTGCTGCAAAAATCGGCATCCTCTTAAGTCTTTTGTCTGGGTGTCTCCGGCTGCGATTACAAGGTTATCTATGAAACAGTTGTGTGTATCGACTGCGATGAAAAGCATTCAGCGACTAACCCTGGGATTAGGAGTGGTTTTGGCAACGGCTTTACCCACGAAGGCTGCTGAGCGCATTACCTTTGCCTTTGGGCCGATTGAGCGCTCCATTGAACTGGCGGATCTAGAACAGCTAGTCGACAACGGCGTGCTGAGCGAAGATCTGGCCTATTATGCGCAGTTCCTACCCGATGACTATGACATCGATGAACTTAGACAAGCGCTGACCTGGCGATTAGAGCAGGATATCGATGTCCTGGATTTGGATGTTGTGCTGCTAGATCGTTTCTTTTACACCAGTCAGGGTGAGTATTTACTCAATATTGCAGCCGATTTTATTCGTACGGAGCGCCGCCGTAGTGATTTTCGGGCTCTGCGGGGGGCGATTTTAGTAGCAGCAGGTGATCAAGAGGAAGGTCTAACCATCTTGAATGCTGTGCGCAAGTTTCCCACTCCGGCCATGCGCATTGAGCTCGGTCGAGGGTTAGAACTTTTGCGTGAGATTAATCGAGCTGTCTACGAAACCGAAGCGTCCATTGAACTTTTAGAAGGTTTGGGAACGCCTACAAACGAGCTGTCCCCAGAACAACAGGCCAGTCTGCGTTCCCTAGCGAATCAGGCCCGACGCCCCGGTCGCTATCAGGTGGTGGCTCAGACATTACCCGCTAGTTCTCCAATTCCTGCTGATATCTATTTGCCAACGCTACAGGGACAGCGCCAGCGAAATCGTCCTACGGTGATCATTTCCCATGGGTTAGGCAATGATCGCTCTTCCTATGGCTATCTAGGAGAGCATCTGGCGTCCCATGGGTTTGTCGTTATCAATGTGGAACACCCCGGCAGCAATGCTGAGCAGATTAATGCACTGCTGGTGGGCCGGTCGGCTGATGTGGTTGCCAATGAAGAATTTATTGATCGTCCCCGGCAGATCTCTGCCCTGCTCAACTATCTGGAACGGGAGGCGACTCAGTACGGCAGTTTGATTAACTTTGCCCAAGTCGGTGTTGTCGGGCAGTCCTTTGGCGGCTATACGGCGTTGGCGCTGTCTGGGGCCAATATTGATTTTGAGGTGCTGGAGGCCAGCTGTCCGCCGCGCTCCCTAACCTTGAATGCGTCATTATTGCTGCAATGTCAGGCGCAGCAGCTGGCTGAACCGGATGAAACAATACTGTCATTGCAAGATGGACGAGTAAGGGCTGCGATCGCAATCAACCCCATCACCAGTGTCCTGTTTGGTGAAGAAAGCATGGGAGCGATCACCACTCCCACCATGATTGTATCGAGTGGAGCTGATACCGTAGCCCCGGCCCTGCAAGAACAGCTGGTGCCCTTTACCTGGCTGAGTCAGCCCGAGCGATATCTACTACTTATGCGCCAGGGTACTCACTTTTCTACTATCGCGGTTACCGGTAGTGAAGCCTTTGATTTACCCACTGAGATCATTGGTCCAGATCCAGAACTCGCCAAAGCTTACCTGGCGGCTTCCAGTTTGGCCTTTTTAACCAAGCATCTGAGTGAAGATACCACCTATGAGCCCCTTTTAACTGCTGAGGGAATCACCCAGCTCAATGCAGAACCGATTAAACTTACCCTGGTTCAAAGCCTGACGGGTCCATTATTAGTAGATCAGCTAGGGAGACCGCCGCGCTCTGCCACAGACTCAATTCCATCTCTGCCATCGTCTGAAGAGCCATCGCTGACAGAACCACCCACTCCAGAGGTGCCCTCACAGCCTGTCTTCTCGAACCCGTCCCAGTAGCCCTGATAGGATAGCTTCATCAACTCGTTATTGTTTACGGCAGTCTATGGCCGACGGCTTTCTCAACCTTTATAAACCCGCTGGTTGGACATCCCATGACTGTGTGGCAAAGCTGCGTCGTCTTCTAAATACCAAAAAGATTGGTCACGCTGGCACCCTAGACCCGGCTGCAACCGGAGTGCTTCCCATAGCTGTGGGGCGAGCTACGCGCCTACTGCAATATCTCCCTGGTGACAAAGCCTATCGCGCTGTAATGCAGTTAGGCATCACCACCGACACAGACGATTTAGAAGGCACTGTTTTAACTCGGACGCCAGCAGCCCATTTGACCCAGGCAGCCGTGACTGAGCAGCTTGCCAATTTTCAGGGAGAGATCGAGCAAATTCCTCCTATGTACAGTGCTGTTCATATCAATGGCCAGCGGCTGTATGATTTAGCCCGTCAGGGCAGCAAAGTTAACGTTCCGAGTCGTTGGGTAATTGTTCACCATATCGACATTGTGGATTGGCACTCGGGGAACGCTCCAAAAATAACCTTAGACATTGCCTGTGGTACAGGCACCTATATTCGTTCCATTGCTCGGGATCTGGGCCAAACTCTCGGAGTAGGAGGGACATTGGCCTCTTTACTACGGACGCAAAGCAGTGGGTTTAACTTAGATACCAGTATTTCCTTTGAGGCCCTATACGAACATTCGGAGATACCGATAATTGCTCCGGCGTTGACCATGGGGCATTTACCGCAGATATTGCTATCCGTCCAAGCAGGTCGACGGTGGTGTCTAGGGCAGCGATTGCCCATGGATCCGACTGTTGAACTGGAAGTACCACTGCGAGTTGTGACTGAAACCTGTCCATTTCTAGGAATTGGTGTATTTAGAATCAAGGATGATCGTCCCCACCTAGTCCCCAAAATGGTTTTTGCCACGGCTTCCTAGCTGTTTTTTAACCGCAATTTGTGGAAACTTCAGTGACTTTTCCTAGACGCTAGTCAAGACATGTAAATATTTTGGAAACCAAACAAAAAGCTATTGTGTCTTTTTACTGTGCATCCCCGTGATTTTTACTAGCTAATTACCGTTGTTCACTGGGCAAGACATCCATGGCAAACTTGGTTTCCTCCTCTGCGCTCAAGCATTTTCAAATAGGTGAAACAATTTTCTCCGAGGGAGACCCTGGAGATTGGGCCTACATTATTGAATCAGGCCGGGTAGAAGTTGCTGTAAGTGTTGATGGGCAACCGATGCCGCTACGAATATTGACAACTGGCGATGTTCTCGGTGAAATGGCGGTCATGGACACGGCCCCTCGTTCAGCATCGGCCAAAGCCCTCGAAGAAACCGTTTGTGTCGCCGTGTCTAGTCGACAAATTGCAGAGCGCGTACAGGATGCGGATCCTATCGTTAAACTTTTGGTCGACACCCTGCTGCATCGGATACGCAGTACACCTCAATTAAATCCATCTAAGCAAGCTCGCATCGGGACTGGTTTGCAACCCCAGTCATCGTCAGAAAATGACCGCGTATTGGACAAAATGCGCCTAGAGTCAGAGCTACGGGAGGCGTTAGATAACCAGCAACTGCGGCCCCACTATCAGCCCCTAGTCAATATCCAAACTCAACAAATTCTTGGCTTTGAAGCCTTAATTCGATGGTTCAGCAACACGCGCGGCCATGTATCCCCTGGAGCATTCACTAGCATTGCCGAAGAAACATCGCTAATTATTCCCATCGGTCAGCAAACTATCGAACAAGCCTGTCGTGATTTGGTTCAGTTCCAGGCTAGTTGCCCGGATAGGCCATTATTTATGAGTATCAATGTTGCCCCCCGCCAACTAGCCGAAGATGACTTTTTAACTAGCCTGCAAACTGTTATTGAGCGATATGAGCTGCAGCCAGCTCAAATTAAGCTCGAAGTGACCGAGCGAGTTTTTATGGAAGATCCAGTTGCCCTAGAGACCCTAAAGAAATGTCGTCGAGCTGGTTTTCACATTGCGCTTGATGATTTTGGTACAGGGTTTTCCAGCCTTAACTATTTGACTCGCTTTGAGGTAGATAGCTTCAAAATTGATCGAGCGTTTGTCCAAGAAATTCTGACTAACCATCGCACCCAGGTTTTACTGAAAAGTATGTTGACCATGGCCCAAGGCTTAGGGATGCAAACGGTGGTAGAGGGGATTGAAACTGGTGAACAGCTGACTGCCTTACAACAATCTGGCTGTGATATTGGCCAGGGCTATCTGTTTGGTAAACCATTACCGTTTAATGAAGTGCAGCAGCTACTCGCCCAGGAGCTTGCTCACAATCCGATTGCTCACAATCCGATTAACGTGTAGCGACCTGCCTGCTCTATCAGTAGCTTTGCCGGTTGCTCGGTACTTTTGGCCGTCAGTGCTAGCAGTGATTGTGGCTGATTGACATCGCTATAGAGCAGCTCACCAGCAGTAGAGAAAATCATGGTTTTACCTGGAGTTAGGGCTAACTCTGGGGAAAGCTCATGATGAACGGAAAACAACTGCTCTGGGGTCGAGTCACCGAGCAGGTCTAGGGTGGCATGGCGCAGATGGGGATAAACCTGTCGTGTTTGCTCAAGGGTAAGGCCCAGTTGATGCCCAATTGTCGCGGCTATCGAAGTATCTGGCTCAGCCGCGGCCATTGACAATTCAATAGCATTTTCGTCAGGATTATCAGAGTCAAGGGCTCCAGAGTTAAGGGCTCCAGAGTTAAGGGCCTCGGAGTTAAGGGCCTCGGAGCTAGGGCTATCAGCGTCAGGGAGATTAGACGTGACAGCAGGAAGCATCGGTGGGGGTTGCCAGGACAGGGTGGTCAACCATTGCAAACCATCAGCATTAGCCGCTAGGGTAGCTGCTTCTACCTGGGGGCCGACCGCCAACAGAGCCATTCCTGTGCCATAAGCTTTGACACCGTGAATAGTCATATTAGCCACAGGACGTTGGTTGTGAAAAAGTTGTACCTGACGCCGTAGGGATAGGGACTCGGCCCAGAAACTAGCTGCATTAATGGACGTTGGTGACCTCCAGCCGGAGCTGTCCTGGAGTAGCTGTACCTCGATGTGATACCAGGTTTGTCCGGGGATAAGGGTGGATGGGGTTTGCGATCTCAACCAGCCATCACCAGGCGTACCAATGGCCCTCACTTGACCAACCATGCCTGCATAGCTCCCCTGACTTGTCGTGGTTGGGGCGGCAACTGTTGAGACATGGGCTACGGGGTTACCATTAACGACCTCACCACCAGACTCAACCGCATTCCTGTTGGGTTGGTTCAATGCCTGCCAACGCTTCAACGTATTTTTTGACCGGGTCTTTTGTTTTAACCAATCCTCACCCGCTTCCGGAGAGCGGCGGGCCGTCACCATCAATGCCCCCCAAATATGGGTGGTGGCATCCTTGGGATGTACCTGCAAATGGGTGGTAATCCCTCGCCATAGGGCATCAAAATCTCGATCTAATCGTTTGAGGGTGGAGTCATAAATAGCGGGTTTATTTTCCAAGGCCCCAAGGGCCTGGTCCCACTGGCCATCAATCAAATACGCCAAAATGTGTTGCTGCTGGCTGGACCAGTTCTGTTCCGTTTGCGACTTGGTACGCGCCGCATGTAACCGAATCAGCATCAGCTGATCTTCAGCCTGAGACGACCAGTCTTGACCCAGGGCCTTTTTGGCAGACTGCATCATTGCTAGACTGTGGGACCAGACTGCTCCCTGGGCTAGCTTCAGGGCCTGTTCATACACTGGATTTGCGGTATCCGATTCGTAGACCGAGCTGTAGAGAGACACCTCCTGCAGCTTTGGCGGATCGCTCTTCACTAGACGGTACAGCAGAAAACTAGGCCTTAGTCCAACGGTTTGATCAATGATTAGCTGCTGGTCACCGCCCTCGCTGCGTTGCCAGTGGGGAGGCTTACCAGCTGAACTGGACCAGTTCAGCAAGCGATGCACTCTATGGGAGTCCGCCTGATAGCTCAAAATTTGACCGTAGCGCATGACGGTGTTGCCATAGCGACGCTGCCCCTCTAAAAGCAGCCAGGGTGCAGTCGCTGAACTACCCGGCATCAGCCTAACTGAAGCGGGCGCGGCGTTACTGTCCACACTCGCGACCTGGGAGGCTGTGCCCACCAGGGGCACGGTGATAAAGGACTCCTTCATGGGGCGCACGGCAACTTGATCAATGTGTTGCAGCTGTTTGCCCTGCACCCGATAGATCCACAATTCTCGAATAGATTTGCCGTCGGTATCCAGGATTGGATAAAACCAAGCCTTTGGCTGATCGACTTTGGGCCAGACAATTGGGTTGCCAGAGATAATGCCTTGCGATCTCATCTC
>JBCCXQ010000095.1:0-14434 GCA_039191365.1 Cyanobacteria bacterium P01_F01_bin.13
GTCTCGACCGCCAAGGCTGTAATATTGTCTCGGCCCCCGCGAGCATTCGCCTCATCGACCATTTTCTGCACCGCGTCAGTGATGGCACCATCCGCGAGGAATCCGCCGACTTCCTCGTCGCTGATATAGCTGTGAAGCCCATCTGAGCAGAGCAAGAACCGGTCGCCGACCATGACATAGCACTCCATGGTGTCAACCTGAACGTAGTCTCGGTGACCGACGGCCCGGGTGATCACGTTCTTTCCTGGTGCTCTTTCCGCTTCTTCCGGCGTGATCAAACCATGCTTCAATTTGTAGTTAATCAGCGTGTGATCCTCGGTTAGGCGTTCGGTGATGCCATTGCGGAGCCGATAGACACGAATGTCTCCGACCTGCGCGATGACCCCAAGCTGCTCGGCGACCATCAGCGTCGACATCGTCGTGCTCATGCCTTTGTGGTTTGGATCTAATCGTGGTCTGGTTTTGTACCCAACCCCCCCCCACTATTCTAATCTGTCTGGTGCGAGGCGACTAGCATAGAGCCGATGCCAGAATTGGTAAAGGTTTCGAGCAGGAGGGAATGGGGCACGCGGCCATCGATAATGTGAGCTCCGCGGACGCCCTGGGCCAGGGCACGGACGCAGCAGGTGACTTTGGGGATCATGCCGCCGGAGACAATGCCGGAGTCGATCAGGGTGCGGGCTTCTTGGATGTCGAGTTTGTTGTAGAGGGTGGAGGGGTCGTGGTAGTCCTTGAGAATGCCTGGGGTGTCGGTGAGGAGAATGAGTTTTTCGGCACTGAGGGCGGCGGCTAGTTCGCCTGCGACGGTGTCGGCATTGATGTTGTAGGGTTGCCCGGTGCCATCGGCAGCTACGCTAGAAATGATGGGAATATAACCTGCATCCACTAAGGACTTGACTAGCTTGGGTTCAATGCGGGTGACTTCGCCAACAAAACCAATGCCTTCAGCGGCATGGGGACGGGCGGTAATCAGGTTGCCGTCTTTGCCACAGAGGCCAACGGCCCTACCCCCGGCGGCGTTTACCAGGCCCACCAGTTCCTTGTTTACGCGACCTACCAGGACCATTTCCACTACGTCCATGGTGGGGGCATCGGTGACGCGCAAGCCGTCTTTGAATTGGGGTTCGATGTTTAGCTTGCTAAGCCAGGTGTTGATTTCGGGACCGCCGCCGTGGACGACGACGGGGTGAATGCCAACACAGGCCATAAAGACAATGTCACGAATAACGTCGTCTTTGAGGGTGCTATCTTTCATGGCGGCCCCCCCGTATTTGATGACAACGGTACGGCCTCGAAATTTTTGGATGTAGGGTAGGGCTTCGCTGAGGATTTGAACGCGATTGGCGGCGGATTCCATAGGGGTTATCGGTTGATGGTGCTGCTGGTGGGGGGATTTTCGGCGATGACGGTTTGGAGGGTGTCTAGGATGCGGGTTGAGATCGCACTCACGACCTCCCCAGATTGATAAATTACCGTAGCATCGGCCTGGGCATAGCGGGCCTGCCGCTGGTCTAAAAGAGTGGTGAGTTTATGGCGTAGGTCCCCTTCTTTGAGCAAGGGTCTCGATTGATCCCGGCTAAGACGGGCCATCAGTTCCTCGACGGGGACGTTGATCCACACCACCAGACCAGACTGCAGATAGCTCCAGTTTTCTTGTTTGATCACCATGCCGCCTCCAGTGGCGATCACGGTGTGGGTATAGGGAGCAACCTGGGCCAGCACCTGGGTTTCAATATCGCGAAAGGCGGCTTCCCCTTGCTGCGCAAAAATGTCATTAATGCTTTGCCCCGTGGCCTGCACAATCACATCGTCCGTATCGATAAAGCGGTAGTTGAGGGTGCGGGCCAGATGTTTACCGATGGTGGTTTTGCCGGAGCCCATCATGCCCACCAGGTAAAGACTTACACCCTTAAGGAACTCTGCAGTCATGCCCAAGATAATGCTTGTTTTTAGCCCAACCATTATCGGTCTATTCGGCCCGATCTAAAAGTGCCTGCCATAGACGTTGGGGCCCACCGCTGCCACTGTAGAACAGTAAATCGATCAGCAGCTGAAAGGCTAGCTTTTGTAAGATATCGGGTTTGACATCTTGCTCCATACGCTCGCTATATGTGTTGCTAAAGCGATCGAGATAATCTCCCAGAATGGCCGTTCGGTGGGGAGGTGTCCCCTCTGCTCCAGCTTTTTCTAAGGCCGTCACCGCCTGATTGATTTCCTGATCATGTTTATTGGCCAGCTGAGCCGTGATTAAAACCAGGGCGCGGGCTTCATCCACATCCAGTTTTTTACGACCCTGGCCCTTGCGCAGAGGGCTCGACTGCCGCAGTCGCCATAAACTGACTCGATCCGAGAGCAGCGTCTCCATCTGCAGGGATTTTGCCTGGTCTAAAATCGCTTCTGAGCCAACACCTACCAATGTTTCCAGGGCAAGCAGCACCAAATCGAGCTGGCCCTTAATGGAACGGAGTTGGTCGGGAGTTAGGCGAGTGGACACCGGGACAGTAACTACACAGTCACGTTGTAGTTTAACGCCGCATTGTCTGATGGCTAAACTAACGGCTAAATCCTGGGTGCACTGTAAAGACTTTATTGAACTTAGTCGGAACTTTATCCGTATCAGATATCAAAAATAACGAATGCATCAATAAGGGGACGGAACAAACCATGAGGTGCACTGGCACCATTGAGTTTTGTCGGCATGAAAACTGCCGATTATGCCATCTACCCGCCAAGCCATTGCGGAAACGGGAGTAAATTATGGGTAGTGCCAGCATTATTGAGGCTTATATTCAACAGTTGATCGCATTGAAACAGCCGATTACACCATCTATTCTCCAGGCAATTGCTGACGATGTGGGAATCACTAAAAGTGAACTAGACGCTATCAACCTGGAGGTTCAGTCTCACCTTACCCGTGGCCATGACTACATTGAACTGGGGTACCTTGATAGGGCGATTGATGAATTCACCCAGGCAACGGAGCTAGATCCGGTCAATCTAGAGATACTCCACACCTTAGCCAGTCTTTACACCCAGCGCTACAACCTGGACAGCAGCACAGCGGATAGGCAGCAGGCTCTGCTCATTTCCAGGCGCTGTCTAGAACTGAAGCCCAATGATAAAGAAGCCCAGGCTTTGGTTAAGTCGTTGGGACGCACTGCCAGTTCCCAAGCAATATCTCAGCAGGGAAAGCCAAATATCTTTATTTTGATTGGCTTTTTAGAGAATATCTTTCGTCCTGACCAACTATCTCGACGGACAAAAACGAAGATTGCTCTGTTGATTGTTTTTTTACAGCAGCCGATCCATCCCCTTACACCCGCTCAGTGGGCAATGCCGATGCTGGCGATTGTGACTGGAGGTATGGCGGCTATAGGATTTGGTTTGACTGGGGATCGTTTGCCCTTATTTTCTAAGTCGTTACCAGACACTGTTGTTGAAGCTCCTGCCTTTGACCCAGGCCCCAATATTCCGGTGACGTTTAACTATCCTGGTCTGCTGATCGAACCTCGGCTATCGCGGCTGGGGGAATACGATGGTGGAGATTATTACAAGCTGCATGGCATTGTCATCAATGACAGTGGCCAGGAAGTTAGAAAGCTCAGTCTGAAGGTGGAGTTGCTAGATGGCGATGGTGATGCGATCGCAACCATCGATCAAGTAGCTGTCAATAATGCCATCATTCCTCCTGGTGACACCCGTGCATTTCAGCTATTTCAAAAGATCACCCCGGAACTGATCCGCGTTCATGTGAGTGTGACTGACATTGAGCAAGTGGAACTGTTTAGCCTTAGCGAGCAGTCTGACGGAGTAAATTAGGTGTCTGTATCTCTCAACGGTCCCATAGCATCATCCTTTCATCAGATTACGATGGGTTTCTGGTTAATCCCCCAGTGCGATCCGGTAACTGTCTGCGGTTAGGCGACTTTGGGCTGCAAAGACTTTATCCAACTTAGTTGAATTTTTATCCGTATTTGGCATGGCAACTCAAGAATGCCTTGAATAGGAACGGAGTATGAATTATGGGGCGCGATCGCATTATTGAAGCCTATATTCAAAGGCTGCTTGCGTGGGAAAAGCCAATCACAAGTTCTACCCTCAGGGCAATTGCCAAAGAAGTGGGTATTACTGGTCCTGAGGTGGACGCCATTAGCCTGCAGGCTAAGGCCCATTTCACCCGTGGTCGTAACTACATCGAATTTGACTGTCTCAACGATGCCATTGAAGAACTTACCCAGGCCATGGCCCTGGATCCAATCAACCTAGACGTGCTTCATAGTCTGGCCCATGCCTATTATCTGCGCTACAACCGTGAAGGCGACATTTCCGATAGACAGTGGGCGCTGATGGTGGCCAAGCGCTGTGTAGAGCTGAAGCCAAACGATAAAGAAGCATTAGTCTTAATTAGCTTTCTAGAACACGCCGCTGAGAAACCCCCAAAAAGAGTATTTCCTCAATGGGCCAAGCGGAAGGTGACCATTTTGGGTAGCGGCTTTGTCATTGGTATGTTGGGCATTATCGGCTTGAGTCGGCTGCCCGTTTTTTCAAGACCGGAATTTTTGGGTCCTGCTCCCGGCACCATCCCGCCAGGTGCTGCTGTTTATGATACGGGTGAATCTTTGTCTGCCCTGACCACTGCCAACGACCCCATCGATATCGACCTGTCGGCAGATGTGGATATTCCAGTGGCGTTTAAGCATCCTGGCTTAGTTCTAGAAGCTCGTCTATCGGAGTTGGGGGACTATGAAGATGCGGTTTACTATCAGCTGCAGGGCGTCTTTATTAACGTCAGTGATCAGGAAGTCAAAAAACTGAGTCTCAATGTTGAGTTTCTAGACCGTAATCAGGTTGCGATCGTAGCCGCTGGCAAAGAAGCGATTAGTGCCGATGATGCCATCCTACGACCGGGGGATACCCATTCATTTAGTCTGATCCAGAAAGTTACGCCCCAGCTGAGCGATGTTCAACTGAGTGTGACCAGCCTAGAACAGGCACCTGCCCGTAAAACCTACGTGCCCCCCACACCCATCAACTACACTTGGGACTCTTCAGAACCTGAAAACATTAGCTTTGAACTGGCTAGCCGCAGTGAAGAGTTGGGACTACCTGAAGCAGCTTTACTAACCACTAAACCTGCTGCTGACGGCTCTGATACCGGCAAAGCTGACAGTTCCAACGAGCCCATTCTAGGCAGAGATAGCTTTAACGCCGAATGGATAATCACTAACACCAGTGATTATCCCATTCGTGAACTTATGCTCAGAGCAGACTTCTACAATGACAACAATCAGCGACTGCAAACTGAAGAGATTGTCGCTATTCACAACAATGATGCCCCGTTGTTACCTGGCGAAGTTCGTCCCTTCCGCGTGATCAAATCTGTCGCCAGCAACTATGAGCGCTATGAGGTGACCGTGCTGGAGGCTGAGTAGCCATAGCTACATGACGCCATCCAATCACAGTCAAATTTAATGACGTAGAGACCTTCCATGGAATGCCTCTACAGATCTCTAACTACATCGTCCGCACCGAGGCTTTCCCGTCGATTACCTCACCAATCAAAACCTCGTCTGCCAGCCCAACAAACAGCCCGTTTTCCAACACTCCCGGAATGTTGTTAACAGTTTTCTCCAGTTCAGCTGGATTATCGATGCCCGTAAACTTTACATCCAGCACCATGTTGCCTTGATCCGTAATCACGGGACCATCCTTATTCACCCCCATCCGCAATTCAGGTGTTCCTCCTAGCGCCTCTAGCGCTCGAGTTACTGGAGCAACCGCCATGGGCAGCACCTCTACCGGCAGCGCAAATGTGGAACCCAGCTTATCCACCAGCTTAGAGCTATCAACCACAACAACAAAGCGCCCAGCCAGCCCATCGACCACTTTTTCACGGGTATGGGCCGCCCCACCCCCCTTAATCAGATTTTGTTGAGGATCCACTTCATCGGCACCATCAATCGCAATGTCAATGCGGGGCGCTTCATCAAGCGTAGTCAGTGGAATACCGTGCTTTTTAGCCAGTACCGATGCCTGAAACGAAGTGGGAATCCCCACAATGTCTGTGATTTCGCCAGCCGCCAGCCGCTCGCCGATAAACTGAATCGCAAATGCCGTAGTAGACCCTGTACCTAGCCCTACAATCGAGCCAGATTTTACTTGGGCAGCGGCGGCGCGACCTACTTCTTGCTTCATCAACTTAACCGGGTCCATATCTCCCATGAGGCCAATAACTCCTTCAATTGACTAATGTACTGATCCTTGCCCAAAATCAGTCATGGGCCGGACTGACCGTAGCAAAATGAACAAATTCATCGCTTAATCAGCCACAGCTCATCTTCGGTATCTAGCATGACTGAAATCGGGTCGGCTGCATAGTGATACTACTTGCCCCGTAAATAACGGAGCAGCTACCATACCGTTCATGTTGACAGACAACGCCAGGGTGATTCGTAGTCGATTCCAGATAGCCAAATGTCAGCAAATGTCAGGAGTTATACCTACTGAACTTTACTGACTGTGACACTTAGACGTGCTCCAAAGTACCGTAGCTTGCGAACTTAAATGTCTGGAATCCAAGTCTACAGACATTTACAGACTATGACACTTTAGTGAGTGGTTCTGCGGAGTAACGCTAACGTCTATGTAGTTGCACCTATACCCCCAGGATGTAGCATTATGATTCTTTTACACCGTACCCTGTCCATCCGGCGTAGGGCTTTACGATGGCTACTAGCGCCTTTGGCTTGCTTGCTGATCGTGGCTCCTACCTATGCAATGCCCCAGGAGCTGACCTTAAGCCAAAAGGTTGTCAACATGGAGCTCAGGCTAGAGTCAGAATATGAAACTTATTTTGGTGAAGACCTGGCCGATGTTACCCAACCGCCAGAAGAAATTGCGGTTACCTTGGCACGCCTGGCAGAAGAAACAGGCACCACTCCTGCTGTCCTATGGGCAATTCCCCGCGAAGATCACTTACATTTGGTGTTGATTACGCCCAATGGTGAGCCTATCGTTCGAGACCTATACGATGTTCCCAGGGATGTGCTCGACCAGACCACCCGGCAATTTCAGCGTCACATTAGCCGCCCCTCTGGCAAGGCCTACAAACCGGCCGCCCGCAAACTTTATGATTGGCTGATCGGCACCTATGAGGATGAATTTTTAACGCCTGCTGGTGTGGATACGTTGCTGGTATGTTTTGGGGATGGGCTGCGCGGGTTGGCGTTACCGGCCCTCCATGATGGGGAGCAGTTTTTGGTGGAAAAATACAACTCCACCCGTATTCCTGCCTTTAACCTGATTGACACTGAGTACGAGCCGATTGAACCTGGTAAATTGCTGGCTATGGGGGCTTCTGAGTTTGAGACTCTAGCGCCATTGCCTGCGGTGCCAGTGGAGCTATCCAATATTGCCTGGCAGTTAAGAACGGCTGAGGGTAGCGATCGCACCTGGCAGGGGCGTTCATTGCTCAACCAAAGTTTTACCCTGGAAAATTTCAACACCCTGCTAAGACGTCAGTCTTACGATATTGTTCATTTGGCTACCCATGCTGAGTTTAAGCCCGGCAGTCCAGATAATTCCTACATTCAGCTATGGGATCAGCGGCTGACTCTTAATGAGGTAAATACTCTAGACTGGCAGTTGCCTAATCTGGAACTGTTAGTACTCAGTGCCTGCGAAACCGCCGTGGGGGACAGCAATGCTGAACTAGGATTTGCTGGATTGGCCCTGAAGGCCGGTGTGAAATCGGCTGTAGCGAGCCTGTGGGATGTGAGTGATGTCGGTACCCTGGCACTAATGAGTGAGTTTTATCACCAGATTCCTCAGGCCGGGACTAAAGCCGAGGCTCTGCGTCAGGCTCAGTTAAATATGCTGCGAGATACGACAGTTGCCGATGTCGACTTGAGCAGATTGCAGAAGAGTGTGGACAACGACGCCACCGCTCAGGCAGACACGTCTTTGTCTCACCCATTTTACTGGGCTGGCTTTTCCATGATTAGCAGCCCCTGGTGATGAATACAAGAGAAACAATTAGCTCTCCTATCTCTCAAATTCTCTAAACAGCACAAGCCATCATCCCTGGCAGCGATGTCAGGGGATTTTTTTGCGTTCTTGAACAAGTTTGAAGGCGGTCAGTCGGTCTGTGTATGGTAAAGATTGTTAAAGTAACACAATATCTTTAGATAGTCATAACCTTAGTTATTTCTACTAGGCTGGATACCGCTCTCGTTATTCCATCAACACAGGGGCTATTCAGTCAGCCCCCGCTACCAATAAATTGTTGTTGCGTTTTAGAAATGTCCCATGGCTCCACGCGGTTCCAAAAATATCAGCTTTGCTACGTTTAACCTTTATAACCTTCAGCTACCCGGCGTTGAATGGTATAGAAGCAACTATAGTCAGGCGCAATATGATGCCAAAATCAGCTGGTCAGTCAAAATGTTGGCCCTCTTAGATGCTGATGTCATTGCTTTTCAGGAGCTGTGGTCTAAACAATGTTTGATCGATCTGTATGAACAGGCCGGTTTAGCAGATAACTATCAACTCTGTTTTATTAAGGATAAGTGGTACAACATTGCAGTAGCCGCAGCGGTACGCAAACCTTGGACTGTTACAAATCAGCAGGTGCACAAAGACTTTCCCTCCGGTATTACCCTCAACAAACCTAAAAGTGATGATGGTGAAGATGATGAATTAGACATCAGTATTGAACGCTTTTCCCGCAGCATTCTACAGCTGTCCGTCGGTCATGAAGAGGCTGATTTACCGAACATTGAAGTCTTTGCCACCCACCTCAAGTCAAAGCGGCCTACTCGACTACAGACTCGCGATGAAGGCCTCTTACTGCATCAGGAGGCCATCGGCAGTGCCATTTCTACCATTCGACGTACAGCCGAGGCGGCAGCTCTAAGGGTCTTGCTAACTAGGCAAATGAAAGAAACTGACAACCCAGTTGTAGTACTCGGCGATCTGAATGACGGCACCCTTAGTAATACACTTTCTATCCTGACCCAGCAGCCTCCCTTTCGCATGTATGAGGCCAGTCGCGTTGGCTATCGTAATGATGTCGGCCTTTACACCGCCAGTATCTTGCAGCAGATGCGTTCCACACGGGATGTCTACTACACCCACGAATTCAAGGGCATCCAGGAAGTGATTGACCATGTGCTGGTTTCTGAGCAGTTCTATGACCACTCCGACCAGCGCGTCTGGTCCTTTAAGGAAATGCGTATCTGGAACGACTACGTGGAGGATCACGATAAAAGCACCTCAGACCACGGTGTTGTCTGCACGCGTTTTATCCATGACCCAGCAGAGAATTAAATACCCTATGAAGTAAGGCATCTACCTCAGGTTCTGACTTTAGGGCAGGCGGGAGCCTGACTCGTAACTGCACAGTCCTTCAAACAAGGCTGTTGGTAAACCTCTTCTGTCTCTAGGGGTGGCGGTGTCTGGCCAAAGACCATGTCGCAGCTGAGGTCCTCAAAGTTAGGCGTCATGGTGAGGGGAATGCCAAACTGCTCAGTAAAAAACTGCTGTGTAGGTAGCTTGCACATGTTGACACACATGCCTACGCAGTTACTTTGCTCCAGGTAGCGACACTTTTTAATGTGGACGGCGCTCTTCTGTTGACGCATCTCTCCTGAGTTTATTGTCACCTCAGCCCGCTGTACACTGCAGGGACCTACCAACCATTCAAATAGCTGAGTGGCAAACCAGGCATTCAGCTCACATACCAGCTGTGTAGGAGAGAAAAATGTGCGAATACTCCAGAGTACTGGACCAGGCACTAATGATTGCAGGACAATGGCAACCAGTTGTTGTTGCTGGTGTGAGTTACGACCCTGCATAATCTTTTGAGAAAGCTCCACAAACCCGTCATAGCCAGATTGGCTGCTGCGTTCGCCCACGGCTTTAGACATTTTGCGAGCAAACAAACGAATAAAAAGCTGGTCAAAAAAGCTATCGTGATAGGTCGTTTTTTCCACCGTGGTCGTCGCAAGTTGAATTGTGTGTCTACTAGTAGATTACTGCTTGATCGGGGTTGTTGACATCTAAACCACGTCCAAGTTGAAACCTGTAGTTTCCCCTACGGAAAAACTCCAGTTCTGGACGTGGACAAGGTTTATAACTTGCTAGGCTGAATTCAATACCTCTGATTTCAATGATGGCACCAGGGATAAGCTATGGGCGTTCGTCACCATTTGCCGTTGCGGCTGTATTGATAGCCAAATACTTGAGCGCCAGATACACCACCACTATGGCTAACAAAAGCGCGGCGGTAATTTGACGAAGCTGGTTGCTTTGCCACAGGGCAACTAATCCGAGGGCCACTGTATTCGCGATTAGGACAGGGCTGCGTTCTTTCACACCAAAGGGCTGTATTGGTTCCAGATTGCCTGGATAGAGTTGGACCTTGGCAGCTGTATTAAAAAATAGCTGACTGATCAGTACCAACGCCGTCCCTAGTCCTAGCTGCATCCAAGCAAGGTAAAAACCCAGTAGCTCAAGGGTAATCGTGATCAGGGTGACGGTATGGAACCGCTCAACTTGCGGATCGTTCAGGGGTATCTGGCGAATATTAGTGAGATCCACCAGGGCCATGCGCCCCTGATCGATACAGAGCAGCATAAGCGCCAGGGCAACTCCTAAACTCTCTAGAGGCTGTAAATTCCACCCCAGTATGCCGACAGCGGCCACCGTAAACAGAATGCTAACCAACGGGTTATCTAGAGCAGTTTGCATTGGCCATGGTGCCGCAGCAGATGGTCGCAAAGTACAAGCGCCATCATCGCCTCAACCATGGGCACCGCCCGCGGTAGCACACAGGGATCGTGGCGACCACGGCCAGAAAGGGTAGTTTCATTGCCCTGCTGGTCGACGGTTTTTTGTTCTTTGAGGATGGTGGCTGTTGGCTTAAAGGCGACGCGAATAATAATGTTCTCACCGTTGGAAATGCCCCCCTGAGTACCGCCAGAGCGGTTGGTACGGGTGCGGATAGTGCCGTCGGCATCGGTGTAAAACTCGTCGTTGTGCTGACTGCCGGTGAGTAGAGTACCGGCAAAGCCAGACCCTAGTTCAAACCCCTTACTGGCAGGCAAGGACATCATACCTTTGGCTAAGTCGGCCTCCAGTTTGTCAAAAACTGGTGATCCTAGACCTTTAGGGACCTTACGGGCCACGCACTCCACCACACCGCCAATGGAGTCACCCTCCTTGCGCACCTGATTGATGCGGGCAATCATTTCTTCGGCAAAGTCTGGGTTAGGGCAGCGGACAATATTGCTCTCTACCTGCTCTAGGGTAATGCTATTGGGATCAATGGGTGCTTCCATATCCTGAATGCGTTTGACATAGCCGATGATCTCTACGCCAGCGACCTGGTGGAGGATTTTTTTTGCGATCGCACCCGCTGCAACACGACCAATAGTTTCCCGGGCCGAAGACCGTCCACCGCCCTGATAGTTGCGAATACCATACTTAGCATCGTAGGTGGCATCCGCATGGGACGGACGATACTTAGTTGCCATTTCCCCATAGTCCTGGGGGCGCTGGTCTTTGTTGCGCACCAGGATCGTAATCGGTGTTCCCAACGTTTGACCCTGGAAGACCCCAGAAACAATCTCGCAAGTATCCGTTTCCTTACGCGGTGTCGTGATTTTGCTCTGTCCCGGTCGACGTCGATCCAGATCAACCTGAATCTCTTCAGCAGAAATTTCTAACTGAGGCGGACAGCCATCAATAACAACACCTACACCTCCCCCGTGAGATTCTCCAAACGTGGTGATGCGGAACAGATGACCAAAGGTATTGCCCATTAGTTTCTGGTAGAGGTTGCGAAAAACCTTTCGATCCTACCGTAACGTGGGCCCAAAAAAGATTAACGTAACCGCCAATAGTCAGCAATGGTGGTATCACCATCCATTTTCATTACCTTACGGGGGTTAATCGATTTTCCCTTGTAGTAAACGCCATAGTGCAAGTGAGGCCCGGTAGAACGACCAGTATTACCCAGGTAGCCAATTACATCCCCACGCTTAACCTTTTCTCCCACCTCTACAGCCCGCTTAGACAGATGGGCATAGAGTGTCTCATACCCATAGCCATGGTCAACAGTCACCATTTCGCCGTAGCCGCCATAGTATTCAGACTTTTCAACAGTGCCCTCAGCCGCTGCAAAAATGTCCGTACCGTAGGGACCGACAAAGTCCGTACCCTCGTGGTTTTCGTAGCCGTAACCACCAAAGGGATTACGGCGCAGACCATACTCCGACGAAATATCTAGAGGACCTCCGATGGGCAAACCATCTGGATAAGCTGCCACCCTAGCTTCTTCAGCGGCTAACGTCTCTTCCAAAGCGGGCTTGATGCTACCGTCCACCAGTCTGTTCAATTTGGGCAGCTTGGTTAGTGCTTTGTCGTAAAGTTCTAAACCGCTAGCAACCACTGCTACGCCGCCCCGTGGCGTCAGATCTTCCGGAGTAGCATCCTGCTCAACCGGCTCAGGTAACCCTGCCCGCTCCTTCAAGTTTTCAATTTCAGAGTCCAGGGTATTCAGCTCAGTCAGCACCTGATGGGCCTGATCAGTAAGCTGGCGATTTTCGTCCGCAAGCTGGACGTTATTCTGGAACAAAGAAAAAATAACTGCCCCAAGCCAGCCCAACGGCACACCCAAAAGGACAAAGGCAGCGATTACCGCAGCAAGTGGTGTAAATGATATCGTCACTGGAGTTTGTCCAGAGCGAGTGACTAAAACGGTATAGCTTTTTAGTAATTGCCGACGCATAGGCAGCGAGTTTAAGCGTTTTCTAGACGAAACACTGCATAAACAGTGAGTAGCTTGAAACGCCTCCCAAATCTCTACGTTAATCAGCCTGATTATACGGGGATCACACGGATAAAATGAAAAATAATTTGAAGTTATGTACGAATTGACGCAACATCATAAGTAAAACTTAATAATCCACTATACAAACATAACTTTCTCTGTCCGGACTAACGTCTGATTTATCTAAAAGCGAGGGCACCATAGTTGGCTTTACACTACCTTTAAGAGTACTAATTCACTGGTTATTTCGTAGGGGCCGCCATGGCAGAAAAAGGGTTAGATACCATTACTTGGCTAGATGTAAACAGCTGGAAGTTTAATCTGGCAGGGCATTGCATCTTAGTCGATCCGTGGCTGGTGGGAGACCTGGTATTTGGCAATGCCAGCTGGCTGATTCGTGGTATCAGACCAGAGCCGGTCGCTATCCCTGACCGGATAGATCTGTTGTTACTCTCCCAGGGGCTGGCAGACCATGCCCATCCAGAAACTCTGGATGTACTGGATAAATCTATTCCAGTAGTCGCGTCGACAGCTGGAGCAAAAGTGGCTAAGGATAAAGGGTTTACAGATGTTGTGGCCCTGGAACCTGGCCAGAGTCACCGTTTGGGTGACGATGTCCTGATCGAAGCGTTGCCTGGGGCTCCCGTTGGGCCACTAGCCAAAGAGAATGCCTACATTTTGACGGTGCCTAGTACGGGACTACGTATCTATTACGAACCTCACGGGTATCCGGACCCAGACTTAGAGCAACATCCGCCAGTGGATATTGCCATTACGCCTCTGGTGAGCCTGACTCTGCCAGTATTGGGGCCAGTGATTCGTGGAGGAGAAGGCGCTCTGGAGCTGGCTCAAAAAGCCTCCCCCCAGTGGCTGCTACCCACTGCAGACGGAGGGGATGTCACCTATGAAGGTTTGATCGCAAAGTTTCTGACCGCCACTGGAGGCGTGGATGCAGTGCAGGCTCAACTTGCCCAGGCCAATCTCTCTACTGTTGTTAAAGCCCTCCGCCCGATGGAAACCCTCACTCTGGACCTTCAGCCTCGAACAGTCGCTGCTTAAACTCTTTCCCTGCATGCCCGTCACTGTGAAATTCAAAAAACTCAACCCCGACGCCATCATCCCGAGCTATGCCCATCCCGGCGATGCTGGTGCCGATTTGGTTGCCATTGAACAGTACACCTTAGGTCCCCAAAAGCGATTAGCCATTCCTACGGGGCTAGCCGCCGAGGTTCCTGAAGGATACGAAATGCAGGTGCGTCCTAAAAGTAGTCTGGCCCTTAAGCATGGGGTTACAGTCCTAAACACACCGGGCACGGTTGATGCAGGCTATCGCGGTGAGATAAAAGTGATTTTGATTAATTTAGGCTCGTCTGTGTTTGAGATTAGTCCAGGTCAGCGCATTGCCCAGATTGTGATTGCGCCGATTGTTCGAGCGGAGTTTACCCTGGTGGAAACATTGGGAGACTCTCCGCGGGGAGAAGGTGGATTTGGGTCGACGGGAAAAACCTATTGAAGAAGAATATAGAATGTAGGAGATAGAAGCTAGAAGCAGGCTTAAGGCTTTAGATAGTAGGTATAGGGCGGCTAGAAAAACTACATTTA
>JBCCXQ010000096.1:0-14205 GCA_039191365.1 Cyanobacteria bacterium P01_F01_bin.13
TATTTCGTTTTCTCAACCTTTTATGTGAACACCTATGCTGCTGAGACCAATTGGTGCCCTTGGAGCATCTACGATAGAAATCTCTGCCTAGAAACTCCATATCAAATCCGAATTCAGTAGTCCCGATTAAAAATGGACAATCCCGTAGGGGCAATCCCTTGTGGTTGACCTTCGATATTTGGGGCACGAAACCAGGATTTCGTATTAGCAACGCAGTTCTCACCCCACAAAGAAAATCCTACCCATAAAAATAGCGGGTGAAGCTCCTCAGAACCTCACCCGCTGCTTTTGAAAAAAAAATGACGTTAGACGACTTACTCCTCGTCGTCCTCATCCTCATCATCCTGAGGATACTCAAAACTATTCGACCGATCGGTCAATACTGACTTACCCAGACTCAAAGCCCGCTGAGCCTGTAATTCTGCTTTCCGCTTCCAAACAGCGCGGTGCATGTTGCGCTTAGACTTGGAGCGTTTCTTCTTAGGAACCGCCATGGACCTGTTTGAAAATTAGACAACCTATTGATAGTAAACCAAAGTTGAGCCCATGGGGTAGATTCTTGTTAAATCAACTAAACCTTATACAGACTCTTCTATCCCACAAAATTTGGATTAACAAACTCAAAGCCCCCAGTTTTGGGGGTTTGGGGACCTGAACACCTGGTAGCGTCCTTGCCAAAAATGCCCTAAAACGAACGCTTCAATGAAGACTTCAGCAGGGATGCCGCACCGCGATAATAAGTGGCCCAGTACTCAGTCACTGGCTGCTGGCTCCACTCCTGACGGCTAACGCGCAGGTTTAAGACTGGCACTGCAATCCCATCACTGTTCTCGCCGGTTACGTTAATCACCACTTCTGTAATCAACAGGTCCTGATCAAAACTACGCTGTGCCCCCGCCCGAGCGGCCATATTCGCCCGCCGAACTAGACTGCTGTAGGGTTCACCATCCTCCAGAGCCAAAAACAGGTTTAACCGCGATGTGTAGGCGTAGGACGCCTTGGGCATAATCAACGCTTCGGTTAGCCACAGAGCGCTGGAAGTGCCCAGTAATACCGCCAACCCTACAGGCGCAAATGAGCTACCGAGGCGTCGCGTTAGGGAAGGCTTGCGTCGACGTCTGGAATACGGGCGGTAGAGGGATTGCCTAGACATATAAACCAACAGATACTAAAAGCGATGCCGTACGGGTAGAACTGTAATATAAACCGCGTCCATATCTAGAACTACGGTTTCAGGAAAATCCTGAATTTAGTCAGCAAGACTATCGTCAAACTTTCCCACTTTTGTAACGTGAATGATCAATCAATGGGAATTCATCCAGGCCGAAAATTAGATTGGACAAATATTGAAGAATATCGCTGAAATCTTTTCAGGTCGAGGCTTTGGTGGCAACTGCGGGGAAAAAGTACATTTCTTGATGTGGGCAATTTCGACTTCAAGTTATAAGTTGATACCGGATACCAACGCAAACAGCTCAACTTGCAGTAACATATGGCGCTGAATGCGTTTGTTCCCTTCAACGTCCAATCTGTACTTGGTGGCCTCTGATGTCGACTTCCTGGGCAATTATTATCGGAATCAATCAGTATCAAGGCTTTCAGCCGCTGATGCAAGCTCAAAACGATGCGGTAGGCATCCGAAGGTATCTGATTGACGATGCGGGCTTTGCGCCGGAAAACTGCATTTTACTGAGCGATTTGTCTACATCCATTGAGCAGCAGGCGGTCTACCCTGACCGGGTCGCTATTAATGACTGGCTAGAAACGATTTGCCAGGGGCGGGTGCAAAGTGGCGACACGCTTTGGTTTTATTTTAGTGGCTATGGTGCCCAGGCCGACAATAAGGACTACCTGATGCCCGTCGATGGTGACCCGGCCCAGGTCAAGCAGACTGGGATTGCCCTTCAGGATGTGGTGAAGTATCTCAAACAGTCCTTGGCTGAAAACACCATCATGGTGCTGGACATGAATCGCAGCCAGAGTGCCCTGGCGGGTCAGGCGATTGGGGAACAGGTGGTGAAGCTAGCTAGCAAAGCTCGTATACCGCTGATTTTGTCCTGCCAGCCGAATGAGTTCTCCCATGAAACCTTGGCAGTCCGGCATGGGTTATTTACAGCCGGACTGCTTGAGGGTCTGCGCTATGACGGCTGTGCCACCCTCAGCCATCTGGAGCGATATCTGGTTGAGCGGGTGCCTGAACTGTGCGAACACCATTGGCGACCCATGCAAAATCCATTGGTAGCTTTGCCTGAGGAACAAAAGTTTCAGCTGCTGTGGCATCAGCGGAGTACCACTGAACCAGAAACCATACCGGCACCTGCGCCAGAAACCATGCCGGAACCTGTGCCAGAAATCGTGGCACCTATTAACGAGCCAGAACCTATTTCCCTTATCCCTGACAATCCGGATGCCGTTCTGGGAGCTGGGGCTGGTTTAATCTCAGAACCGGTGCCGGAGACTGCCCCTGATGTGGATTTGCTCCCAACGGCTGAACTACCGCCGGAGTCCGCCCAGGATTCTTTGTCTCTATATCCGGAGGAGTTGGATGATAAAGTTGATGACCCAGATGAATACGGGACAACGCTGGTAAATGAAGAGGTACCCGATGTGCCACCAAAGCGGGGGGCGCTTGGCGGCTGCCTGGGCTTGTTGGGAGCATTGGCAGCACTTTTACTGCTGGCTGGGGTGCTGCTGCGCAATCAGCCGGTGGTGCAACAGACGCTACAGGAGCGGGTACCACCGGAATGGCTGGCCCGCATTGGTCTGGAGCCAGACGGGGATGAACCACTGCCAGACGAGCCAGACGCTGAGCCATCGGTTGGAGAGGGGACCGACAATGCTGAGGGAACTGATGAGAGTACGGAGGCTCCGGCAGCAGAGGGACCTCCAGATCTTACGGGTATTCCTGATGAAACAGAAACGGCGGACGGGTCTGAAACGGAGGATAAACAGGATGAGACCTTGGCAGACAGCGGATCAGGGGTGGATGATCCAGATGCGGGCGCAGCTGATGCGGGCGCAAGTGATGCGGGCGCAAGTGATGCGGGCGCAGATGTAGACAACCCGGATGCGGGGACAGATGAGGCCGATGATACGACTGAGGAAACGGATACGGATACCCCAACACCGGTTGAGGCCGTCGGCACCACCACACCCAATGCTAGCGATAATGAGACGGATACGGCAGATATCCTGGCTGAGGCGCGGCGTTCATTGGGGCCTAGTCAGGCGTCTCAGTTTGCCAGTGCGATCGCAACTGCCCGTCAAATTTCCCCCGGTGACCCCAACTATGCCCAGGCCCAGGCGGATATCAAGCGCTGGAGCCAGGTGATCCTGGATCTAGCCGAAGGGCGGGCGGCTGAAACTGAACTCGACGCAGCCATTGAGGCGGCTGAGCTAATTCCCAGCGAGCCTGCCGATGTCTATCAGCAGGCCCAGGAGCGGATCAAATTTTGGCAAGCCCGTGCTGAAACCCGAGCCCTGATCCGTGAGGCTCAGGCAATTCCACGCATCGGTCAGGCCAGTACCTACCAAAAAGGAATTTTAAAGCTGCAGGAAGTACCGGCCAATCAACCTACTGAATACGCAGATGCCCAGCGGCTGATTGGGGAATGGACTGAAAAAATGTTGACCATTGCTCGGGCTCGGGCCGCCCAGGGACGATATAACAGTGCCATCGAGGCAGCTTCGCTAATCCCTCAAAACACACCAAACTATGACGAAGCCCAAGCCGAAATCAACCGTTGGCAGGGAGATTAAGGACATCTAACAATGCTATCCCGACGTATTTCTCCCGGTCCTGGTCAAGAATCCGTGTGGGACTATCCCCGTCCCCCAGCCCTGGTCGACAGCGCTAAACACATCAAAATTGTGTTTAATGGCCAGGTAATTGCTGAGAGCCATCAAACCAAACGTGTCTTAGAAACCAGCCATCCTCCGGTCTACTATATTCCCCCGGCGGATATCGTTATGGACTATCTAACGGAGGTGGCTGGCACGACATTTTGTGAATGGAAAGGGCGCGCCTATTACTACACCCTGACCGTTGGCGATCGAGTCGCAGAACGAGTGGCCTGGTACTATCCCACTCCGACTGACCGGTTTAAGCCCATTACCAACTACGTGGCGGTTTACCCCAGCGCCATGGACGCTTGCTATGTGGATGGAGAACGAGTTCAATCCCAGGATGGAGACTTTTATGGCGGATGGATTACGGCAGATATTGCCGGGCCGTTTAAAGGCTCCCCAGGCACCTGGGGCTGGTGATTCTATGCGCCTAATCCGCTAATACCTGTTGGGCATCCCCAAGGATATCGACAACGGTCTGAAGTTTAGTCTCAATATCCTGTTTTTGCTTAATTAATTGATTGAGACGTTGATAGCGAGCGATGGCCATGCTTAAAACCGGCACCTGGTCTGGGGGACACTTTTCCGCCTGAATTTGACCACTGCTATCCAACCGACAGAGATAGTACTGACTCGTACTCCCGCCATTACTAGATGACTCTGGCTCTGCCATTGTGCTCTCTAGAACAGACAAATAATTCATCAAATCGTCTGCATCGCCATGGCGAAAAAGGGCTGCACTCACTTGTTCAGAATGGCATTGTTCAGAACGGCGCTCTTCAGCATGGGGAGTGGGTCCTGGCTCAGCGCTTTCAGCAGGGGTTGCATCGTTATATGAAGCCTCAACTGCAGAACTCAAACTCGCTTCTGACGCCAACCAGCCCGACACCAACGGCCCCTCGGCATAAACCTGATGAATACTCTGGGCTAGCCGTCGTAGCTGTGCTTGATACTGCTGAACCTGCTTGTAGATATGTGTGAGTGCATTCAGCGCAACAGCCGGATTAACCTCGTAACGAAGACTGTTGACTTCGCCATCGTCCGTAGGTGGGAGTTGGGGGACTTTAGAAGTAGACATTACATGTGCTACCAAACCGCCTATTTGATCAACGAGATGTAAACTAACCCTGATGTATTCTGGGTGGCTAAGCGACCGTTAAACAAGGAAAAGCCGTTTCAAAGTTAGAACATTTAACAACTTTAACAATATTGTTTAGAGTCATTCAGCCGTCTTGCGAAAATCGCAATTGCTGATCTAAGGAATAAACCTGACCTCAAAAATTTTTTAATCTTAATTCAATACCTATAGAAACTGTATCCAAACCACAGTATCCAAAATCAAGTATACTCCGGCTTTTGAGAAGCGCCACCGCAAGTACTAAGCTCGCCCATCGGAATGTTACGGAAACCTGTGCTAGAGCCACAGGCCTCTGGCCATGGCTTATAATCCTCTGCTAAGGCAGCGCCAGTGCCAATAGGGGGATTGTTACGTTTCCATAGGCAATTTTCTTGATACGTGCCAGGATAGGATTACAGGTGCAACCTTATCGCTGTGTTCCTAGTTAGGTTTAGTTAGGTTTTTAGTTAAATAGCCATCCCACGCGATACTATTCGCCATCTGGGTTATTACTTATGCGGTTACCTCCATCTCTTCGATACTTGCCGTCTCGATTACAAGTTGCGTTTAATCCATGGCTTTGGCTTGGCATCCTACTGACTGGAATTGTCGGCATATACGCCTGGGAGTATCGACAAAATCCAGCACAGCTCTGGCAAATCAGTGCTACAAGCCCCAATGGTTCAGAGGATCCCACCTCCACCGATGTGCTTTTGGAGTCACTTACCCCCGACGAGCAAGCTATCGCTGCTGAATTAGACAATGTTGAACTGCTGCTGGCTCAGCTTGACTCCGATGTGTCTGCTTTGACAACAGGGGGAGAGGAAAGTGCCGCCGCCGCTCTCAACGCCTACTCTATCAATGCGTCAGGTGAAATAAGCGAATCCGGCGTTGAGCGCTTAAATCGCTACATTGACGAGTACAACTTTCTAGGAACCAATGCTAAAGGTGCAAATGTTCAGCCTGAGAGAAGTGAGGCACCTACCCCCGGCGAAGCATCGTCTGAATCCGTATTGACCCTGCAGCCTACCTCTCAGACGGACCGCACAGCAAGTGCTCTAGCTGAGGCATTGGCTCGTCAACAAATCGAACAGGAGGCGGCCGCCAACTCTAGCCCCGAACCGTCCAGTACACCCAGTGGTGAAGCCGCTGAGACTGCCACAGCTGAGACTGCTTCAACAGAGGGTACGAGCGACTCACAAGCATTCTCCTTTGACCAGCCTGGTGTGACGCCTGGCCGTCTAGAGGGTCTGAATCGAGCCTTTATTCGCACCACACCCAATATGTCTCCGCCACCAGGGACAACGGGTTACGTGCCCCCTACCTCTTTGCCAGACTTTACCCGTGCAAACCAGGCAGCCGGGGTAAATCCATTCGGGGCTCAGCCAAGCGGTTTAGGCCGTAGTACTGTACCGTCGTCGGTTGATTTGCCTGATCGTTCCCAGGTGTTGCCACCTGCTGATAGTACTGTCGTTACACCATTACCAATACCGACAGTTGATGGCTCTTCACAGGTTGAACCAGACCGGCCGCGTAACGCCTGGGAAGCCTTTTTTGATTAAGCCTCTACCCTTTGGGCTATGGTGTGAGCAGAATCAAACAGGAAGCACCCATGGCAAAACAGAAGGGGAAAAAGTCAAATCAGGCGACTAATCGAGTGGTTTACTCGGAATTTGGACAAAACCCGGCTATGGCCCGTGCAGTCCCCGATCGACCTCCGGCTGAGCAGGATCTGCGTGTACAGGTGAGTGGCAAGGGACGTAAAGGCAAAAAGGTCACAATCATCAGTGGCTTTCAGCATCCCCATGAAACCTTAACAAAGCTGGCCAAAACCCTCAAAGCCCAGTGCGGATCAGGTGGCACAGTAAAGGACAACACCATCGAAATTCAAGGAGAGCACGTACCTAAACTGGTGGAACTTCTGCTTGCAAAGGGCTATCGTGCCAAACGTAGTGGAGGCTAAGGTGATTTTCTCGGCATCTTTTATGGGGTCAAAACTGTTGAGGTATGGTCTTTTAGGTGCGCTCATCTGTCTCTGGATAGGGTGGTCGAGCGCCCTCGCCGTAGACAACTGGCAGCAACACCCCTGTGTGGCTACTCTGAGTGAACGTCAGATTTTGCCGGTGGAGCAGGTTCGCTATGGGTCTCAACCGATTTCACAACAGCAATTTGCCACAGCGGTACTGAAGGCATTTCCAGGAAAGTTTGCGGCGGCCAATGCAGCCTTGGGGTTAACCTTTGAGGGGGAAACAGAGGCAGAACAGCTGCTGGTGGCAGCTTTGGGAAATGCCGCTGAAGGACAGCGGCACATTTTGCGATCGCAAACCCTTAGCGTTCTAACAACTGGAGCGGCATTTCCCTACCAAGTTCATGCCACGCGCTTACTAAAGGCCATGTTTCGCGACAGCTCTCTGATTCCCCCTGACAACCGTGAGGGCATAGCGGCAGCCTTGGCCCAAGGCATTATTCCAACCGATACCCTGACCGCGAGTAATCAAACTCGTCTTTATCCTAATCGCAGTGCCTCCCACAGCATGGCCGCCAATCTGCTATGTGCAGCCAGCTCCGACCCAGCCGTATCAGCCCTGGTACCCCAGCGGATTCAGCCTGCTACCGTGTCGCCCCAACCAATTCCTCAAGACGAGATTCGTGGCGTGTGGCTAACCAATATCGACAGTCAGGTGTTGTTTTCTCGTGACAATCTGGATCCAGGAGTGCAACAGCTGGCCGCCTTAAACTTTAATACGGTGTACCCGACTGTGTGGAATTGGGGATATACCCTGTATCCTAGCGCTGTCGCCAGACGCACCTTTGGCTATAAACAGGGTCTCTATCCCGATATAGACAATACCGGTGAGCGCAATGAGGCCCTCGAAGCCGCCCAGGGCGATCGCGACATGTTAATGGAGCTAATTAATCTGGCCCACCCGTTGGGTTTGCGGGTAATTCCCTGGTTTGAGTTTGGGTTTATGGCCCCGGCTGATTCTGCCCTGGCCCGCGCCCATCCAGATTGGCTGACCCAAAAAGCTGACGGTAGTACGGTGAAAGCAGAAGGGATCCATGATCGGGTGTGGCTCAATCCGTTTCACCCCGAAGTGCAGCAGTTTATGCTCGACATGGTGGGCGAGTTGGTGGCCAACTACCCTATTGATGGTTTTCAGGTGGACGATCACTTTGGCCTACCCGTAGCCTATGGCTATGATCCCTACACTGTGAACCTGTATCGTCAGGAGCATAGCGGCCAGGCTCCCCCCACAGATATCTACGATCCTGAATGGACGCGCTGGCGCGCTGACAAAATTACTGATGTGATGGCACGCACCTTCGAGGTGGTAAAAGCGCGACGGCCCACCGCCATTGTTTCTGTGTCGCCGAACCCCCATGAGTTTGCCTACAAATACTTTTTGCAGGATTGGGATACCTGGGTTAATCGGGGCTATGTAGAAGAGCTGATTGTGCAGCTCTACCGCAGCGACCTGGGGCGGTTTGTTTGGGAAATGAACCGTGCTCCTGCCCAAGCCGCGCGGAGCCATATTCCCACCGCAGTGGGTGTTCTGAGCGGGTTACGAGGGCGTCCGGTACCGATGGAACGCTTGCAGGAACAGGTAAATGCTGTGCGCGATCGCAACTATGCTGGTGTTTCCTTTTTCTTTTATGAGTCTCTCTGGTGGTCAGACACCGAAACACTCCAACAGCGACAACAATCCCTACGTCAGCTGTTTCCCAACACCGCTACCGTACCCCAAATAGACTAAGCAAAAACAACATATTTTTAACGCTTACCCTACTCCATAGGCGTCTCTACCGGAGGCTCTACGGGGGGCGTCTCTACCGGAGGCTCCTCTACAGGGGGAGGCTCTACTGGAGGATTCTCTTGCCCAACTACACTGTCCGGCAGCCGGTCTATCTGGACTTCAGTTTCAGGCTCAGCAACCGTCTCAATCAGGTCAAGATCCCCTAAGTTGTCAACAAATTCATTCTCTAGTGAAGGAACAATCGACTCCGTCGGTGCAACTGTGGTCTCCACAGGGGTCACAATAGCCGGCTCACTAACCGGTGCAACCACTGGAACAATTGGCTCCACAACGGGTTCGCTGACTGGGGCAACAATGGGATCCACAATCGGTTCCACAACGGGAGCCACAACCGGTGCTGGCGGAACAACAACCTCTGGAGTCGGTCGAGTTGGCTTTTCAATGGTTGGATTGCCCACCTCGTTGGGCGGGATGGTGGGCTCTGGCACTACAACAACTTCAGGAGGCTCAACCGGTTCAGAGCCAGGCTGCTCAACAATAACTGGTTCAATTGGAGTAGTGATAGGGGGCTCAGGGGTTGGGGGTTCAGGGGCCGTTGGGGGGGCAACGGGGTCACTGGGTTCACTAGGGATTGCTACTTCAGGAGTGGGAGTAGGGGCTGCTGGTCCCGGCGTCGGCCCGGCTATCTGAGCTGGCGGATTAGTAGGAGTTTCAACCACTGGCTGTGGCCGCTGTTCTACAACAGGACTAGGGGCTGCAGGTGGCACTCGGGAAGCACGCTGAGTTTGTTGAACCTGACTGGGAGGAGCCTGACTACTCCTGGCGTTAAAAATGTTTTCGAATTCTTCTGATAGACCGTTCTGTTGTAAAAAGTCAGCAGCAGGGGACAGGGCAAAATCAGGTATGGTTTGCTCTGAAGCTAGGGGTTTGCCAATGCTGGCTGATAAAAATGCTGGATTTTCAACAACATCATCCCCATTCTCAAACTGCTGTTGTTGCTCTAGTGCCTCTCGAATTTCTTGTCGAACGGCATCAATGGCGGCATCGCCTGTAGACGTTTTCAGGTCCTCTATCCCTAACCCTGTAAGCAAATCACTCGTGGCTAAAAAATGGGGCAAATCAAATAAGAAGTGCTCCAGGGTATTATCTCCACGTAGTACAACCATTTCCCCAGCGTAAAGGGGGTGTTGCAACGAGCCATCCTGGTTAAAGGCCATCATTGGACCGTCTGCATTGTTGGTGAGCGCCCCAATAATTGTGGTATCAGTTTCGGGGACAAAGCGGACGAACAATGCCGACCCATGGATACCGGTCACAGCATTGGGAGTTTGGATGGTCGTTCGCCCCTGCCCCGGTGGAATCAACAATAGTACTGTGCCATTCGAGAGCCGAAAATTACGAGTGTTAGGGGTAAATCGAAAAACAGCACTTTCGCCAATGCGGGCTAAGGAACCATCGTTGAAGCGGAGTTCGGCACGGGCTCTGCGAGCGGTACTCAGGGCATCATTAATACCCAGCACATCCGAAACTCGGGCCCTGCGAGATTGGCCATTGGTATATAAATTTACTTGATTACGGGTAAGCTCGACCCTGGCCCAGGTCAGGTCAGACTGGGCGATAGCAGACCTGGGCATCGATAACAACATCCCTAAGGATGCACAAACCAGGGAGAGCCAGCGGCCAGGCGCTATTACGTTCAATTTTTCCATTAGAGTTGGGTTCTGCACCAATTAAACAGTCAGGACTAACACTCAATCACCTCGGTTCAAACTGACATAACCTACTGATGGAAATAAAACAGCCATCCTAAAGTGGCAACACTAGACTCATTTCGATTGCCAGACACAGAAACAAAGAGATGATTGAACCCCCGCATATATAAAGTTTTTGATGCACCCTTAGAACTTATGCTACCGGTGATACTTGCAAAGGTGGGCAAGATTTGATGAAGTGTGGTGCTAGTTCACACATTTTTTTTGAAGATTGTGTTGAATCCCTTAAAAAGCAGCCAATTTAAAAACTGTCTATTTAAAAATCTTCCAACAGAGGGGCCAGACGACTGAGTACGGGATCATCAACAATCTTATTAGTCTCGTTGGTTGTCTGCTCTGGCTGAACTTCTGGCTGAATTTCTGTACGTTTCGGCAGATCTTTTTGAAGCACCGTATGGTTAAATGCTGAAGCGATGCTGGCATTGTCTTCCAGGGACGCCACCCGAGCACCCAGCTGAGCAATCTGATGCTGCAGTTCCATAAACAGAAGCACAGACTGGGTGGGCTCCCGGCTTAGCAGATATTGGCGCAGAGCTTGCTTGCAGAGCTCACTAAAGCTTTGCTGCTGCTCAGACTGATGGCTTGCGATCGCATCCAACAAAGCCCTGTCTCCATCGCTCTCGTCGAAGGAAACGCTCTTACGAATGGATTTGGCAGCCATATCAAGTCAGGAGCAATAACACTGCCCCTAATAACGCATAGCCAGGGGTTATTCGTCAATCCAAATAGATACAGACTAGGGGCAACTAGATACAGCCCAGGGGCAACTAGCCAGCTGCAGCTGCCTTCAAGTTAGCCAGCTGGGCTTCACCGTAGATATACTGCCCTAGCGCATTTGCCTGCCGTGAAGGCTTGGCCAAATGCCCCTTGAGCTTAGCCTCCTTTAAAAGAGGCCGCAGATCGCTCCAGAAAAACTCACCACCGCCACCGGTCACAATCACATCAGTGACTCGCTCTGGCAGCCAGCTCAAAAACCGCTGGGAAAGCTCACGAGCAAAGCTCTTACGCAGACTGGGCAAAATTTCATCGAGATCCGTTGGCCGTGATGCCCCCTTAGGCCGATAAAAACGATCGCCCTCAGCATTATGAACAGCCGCAATCAGCGACAGTGATTGACTGTCAGCCCCATCAATTTGCACTGCCACCCGCTCATAAAACTGAGCCATGCCGAAGGATTCACTTTGGGAAGCTCCCCGCGCAAATCGGAACCGGTCAATCGCCAGAAAGTCAGTCGTTTGATGGCCAATATCTACAATAGCCACAGACAGGTTAGGAAAATCAGGACTGGAAGTACGCTTGCTTTGGGCTTCGCTCCAAATTAGGCTGCCATACCCCTCAGGCATGACCCAAACCTTCTCCACATTGATTTCCATTGATTTTCCCCGGTAAACCATCACATGGGGAGAGCCCAAAAGACTTATAATTTCTGACTTCTCGCTATCAAATTGCTCTTGGGAGTGATAAGGCAACCCCAACACGATGCCAATGCTGCCCTTGAGGCCAAAGTAGCCCACACAGGCCAACGTTTTGACTAAGGCATCATCCACTTTCGACTGCCCCACCCCCAGATCAGCTCCAAAATCAGCCGCCAGCTGACCCACGGCATAGCCCTTACCCTGGTATTCCAGCCACATATCGAGAAGTGGATCGCTGGGTTGCGACTCAAACCCACCCCGTCGTACCTGCTCTACCGTTAAATGGGCAACATTCGCAGGAATTAAAACCACATCGCCCTGATTGCGCTTGATACAGGTTTTAGTGGCTGTACGACCCAGATCAATACTAAGGAGCTTCGTTTTAGAAGTAGGCATAACGCAAGTTGGGTGCTAAAAACCTTTAACAACGAATAAGTAACCAAAATTGATACTAACTGCGAAGCGGCTCATAGGCAAAAACCCCACAGAAAAGCAACATCTCAAGTTCTGATACATCATGCCGTAACCCTGACTAACCAGGAGTCGTCTTCGTGACAAAGGCACCATTGAAATTAGTTAAGAAATATCTGAACTCAAAGAATAGTTCAATTGTACTGCGATCGCAAATTTTATCTAAAAACATCCTCAAAAAGTAGACTTCCTAGTAACAAATGAAACCTTCGATACATCTCGATTAGACGGAGTTTGAAGAAAACCTATGGGTCTGTCCACCTTTTAGAAAATAGTGTCTAGGCTGGTAGCCAAGACAGCGCCAAGACCACATCCGAACCCTGAATTTTCCTCTACGAAAGATTCAAGTTCTGAATGTGGCCACAAATTAGACACTAGGAAATAGGTTATGGCACAAAGTTTTGGAGTAATTGGACTGGCGGTAATGGGGGAAAATCTAGCCCTCAACGTCGAGCGCAATGGTTTTCCGATTTCTGTTTACAATCGATCACGCGAAAAAACCGATGCCTTTATGGCTAATCGCGCAGGTGGCAAAAATGTAGTAGCTGCCTATTCCCTGGAGGAGTTTGTGGCTTCCTTGGAACGGCCCCGTCGGATTTTGCTAATGGTCAAAGCGGGTAAGCCAGTGGATGCGGTCATTGACCAGCTGATGCCACTGCTTGATCCCGACGATATGATTATCGACGGCGGTAATTCCTTGTATGAGGACACCGAGCGTCGTGTTAAGACTCTAGAGGGTGCTGGTTTTCGCTTTATCGGCATGGGCGTAAGCGGTGGTGAAGAAGGTGCCCTGAATGGCCCCAGTTTGATGCCCGGTGGTACCCGTGCCGCCTATGAGTCCATTGAGCCCATTGTCAGAAAAATTGCCGCTCAAGTGGATGATGGTCCTTGTGTTACCTACATTGGCTCCGGCGGTGCTGGTCACTACGTCAAGATGGTGCACAACGGCATCGAATATGGCGATATGCAGCTGATTGCAGAAGCCTATGACCTAATGAAAAATGTTCTAGGCTTAGGTCACGAGCAACTCCATGAAGTCTTTGCCCAGTGGAATACAACTGAGGAATTAGATTCCTTCCTGATTGAAATTACGGCTGATATTTTCACCAAGACCGAAGGGGATACGGCCCTGGTGGAGAAAATCCTGGATGCCGCCGGACAAAAAGGCACCGGTCGCTGGACAGTGATGAATGCTTTGGAAATGGGTGTAAGTATTCCTACCATCACCGCTGCGGTTAATGCTCGGATCATGTCATCCATTAAAGATGAACGCATCGCAGCATCGACGCAAATTAGCGGTCCCGATGGCAAGATCACTGAGAACACCACCCTGTGGGTCAACAAAATTCGCGATGCGCTGTATTGTTCCAAGATCTGTTCCTATGCTCAGGGTATGGCTCTGTTGCGCAAGGCATCGGAGACCTATGGCTACGAGCTAGATCTAGGGGAATGTGCCCGCATTTGGAAAGGCGGCTGCATTATCCGCGCCCGATTCTTGAACAAGATTAAGCATGCCTTCACTGAGAATCCTGCACTGCCTAATTTGTTGTTAGCGCCTGAATTTAAGCAAACAATTCTGGATCGCCAATCCGCCTGGCGAGATGTAATCGCAATGGCAGCCCATTACGGTATCCCGGTACCGGCTTTTAGCGCATCATTGGATTACTTTGACAGCTATCGTCGGGCTCAGCTACCTCAGAATCTCACCCAGGCTCAGCGAGACTACTTCGGTGCGCACACCTACAAGCGTGTGGACAAAGAAGGTGTATTCCACACCGAGTGGGCGAAAGAAACAGCTGCTGTTAGTTAGCAGCTAGTCTTCAAAAAAA
>JBCCXQ010000097.1:0-14052 GCA_039191365.1 Cyanobacteria bacterium P01_F01_bin.13
CAGTATGGCTGAGGGGGGGCTGATAGACCTGAGTAATAGTGAGAACACCTTTCAGCTTGCGGCACCTGCTGGTTTAGCCAGGGCTGATGTATTGGTAACCGATGGTGCCAGGGTAGATGTGAGCGATGCCCGAGGCCAAGGGGGAGGTCAAGGGGGGAGGCAAAATGGGAGACAAGGTGGGGGCTCTATCCATATTCAGGGAGATACCGTCACCTTTGAACAAGAGGCCCAGGTTGATGCTAATACCCTGGGGGATCAAATTGATATTGGCATTTTAATTCAAGCTTCACGCGTTATTGTGCGGGGAGGGGCACAACTGTCTGCCAATGTGGCAGAAACGGGAACAGGACAAGGGGGGGGCATCCAGGTATTTGCCAGTGAGGCAGTAGCCGTTGTTGGCACGTCAACCAGTGGTCAAACAGAAAATTCCGGTGGGGGCGGCTCGGGGGGCGGCAATAAGCCCAGTAAACTCGCCAGTGATGCCCAGGGTCCTGGCCAGGCAGGAGATTTGATAATTACAACAGAACGCGTAATTGTAAGAGATGGTGGTAAAATCTCGTCCTCTACCAGTGCCGATAATGCCCGAGGAGGCGATGTTATTATCAACGCTTCTGAGTTGGTCGATGTAATTGGGGAGGGGACAGCCAACAACCAAACCCGTGTAAGTGGGATCTCCGTGCAAATTCGAGGGGAGGGAGAAGCCGGGGACGTGAGGATTGACACAGGCCGTTTGACGGTGCAAGACGGAGCAGAAATCATTGCTGATACGTTTAGTTCTAGTCAGGGTGGCAGCATCTCGATCCAGGCAACTGAATCCCTGGAGGTTGTTGGTACTTCAGAAGATGGGCAGTTAGCCAGCCGAATTGTTGCTGAAACAGGCCGTGCTCGTAATTTCAATGATGTTGGCCTGCTTCAGGGGACAGGGGATGGCGGTAGTGTGATCATTACAGCGGGTGAGCTCATGGTGAGAGATGGGGCGCTTGTAAGTGCCAGTGGGGTGAGTGATGGTCCTGAGCCAGGAGATGCAGGCGACCTGAGAATTGTGGCCGATACGGTCAGATTAGATCACCAGGGAATGATTGCAGCCACTACTACTTCGGGCGATGGTGGGGATATCTTTCTCTCTGTTAAGGATGCTATTTTGCTCCGTCGGCAGAGTCAGATCTCAACAACAGCTGGTACGTCTGAATCGGGAGGGGATGGGGGTAATATTACGGTGAACGCTGAGTTTTTGGTTGCAGCCCCTGACGAAGATAGCAATATCACGGCGAATGCATTTTCTGGTCGAGGGGGGAGTGTGCGAATTACGGCAACAGGCATTTATGGTATTGAGTTTCAGACTGCCGAATTACCCATAAGTAACGATATTACGGCTAGTTCCACATTTGGGACGGATGGTTTGGTGCAACTTGACACCCCTGAGATCGATCCTGGCAGTGATGTTGCTACATTGCCTGAGACTGTAGGAACTCCCAAAATTAGCCAGCGTTGCAATGGCAATGAGGGCTCCTCTAACTTTGTAGCAACTGGACGGGGTGGAACACCTACCGCCTCTGGGGAGACGGTGCCTGGGCTACTGTGGGAAAGTTTAGCGGGGCCAGACGGTTCTATGCCGAGGGCATCAATTGATTTGGAACAATTTGATGAAGCAGACTTAGCGCCGTTGAGGGAAGCACAGGGCTGGGTTACCAATGGGCTGGGACAGGTGGTTTTGACAACGGTTGTTACAGAATCTGTTCCCGTCGGGACCAATCTGTGGAGTACGGTTCTTTGTACAGCCACGATAGAGGCACCTGACATTATCCGACAGTTGGAGTCCAGACATTTTCTGTAACGACAGCCAGGTTCTTTTTTCATAGGCTTGTGGGTAAGTAGACGGTTCTTTTGGTTTGACGATTTTCCAGGCAGTTTCCATAATTTTGGAGGAAAGCACCATGTCTCCTGAACAAATTCAAGGACTCAAGCTTGTTTTTGCGATCGCATCTACTGTGACGTTAATGGGTCCCAGTATCTATTGGGTACTGACCCTTTCCACGTGGGAAACACGGCCTGCTCACCATACTTCATCCAAAGAGCATCCCCTAACGCAGCGGGCCTAATCATGAAAAAGCTGTTGTACTACGGAGTTTTATTTTGTTTTAGTTGGCTGCTGCTGGTTAGCATGCCGGTGTTGGCCCAGGTGAGTCAGCCGCCTGCTCAGTCTGGGCCAACTCTGGTAGAGCAGGGGCGACGGTATTACGCGCAGGGAGATTGGGAGAGTGCGATCTCAACCTGGCAAACTGTCCTGCCTCAGCTGACAGACCCGGCCCAAACAGCTGCTGTCTGGACCTATCTAGGTTTGGCCCATCAAAAACAAGGCGATCTCATTGCTGCCGCCAAGGCCCTTGACACCAGCCTGCATCTGCTCGCTCCGCTGCCAGACGATATCAGGGCTCCGATCCAGGCCCAGGCTCTAAACGCTCAAGGTCAGTTGGCCCTTACCCGTGGGCGGCCAGAAGCAGCCTTTACCTACTGGCAACAAACCACCAAAATTTACCAGGCATTAGACCACTCGTCGGGGGTGACCGGCAGTCGGATCAACCAGGCCAGGGCCTTGGAAATGAGCGGCCATTACCGGCGTGCTTGCCAAACATTACTGAATGCATTCAGGATAGAAAATCCCAGCTGTGACTTTAGTGATGCTGCTGCCATAGCGCCTGTAATGTCTGCCTTTGAGACAGAGGCAGACCCCCAGTTAAAACTGTTGGGGCTCACGAGTTTAGGCAATGTACTCCGATTGAAAGGCTATTTACCCCAGGCGCAACAGCTATTGGAAGCAGGGGTGGACCTGGCCCAGACATTAGGGCAACCCGATGCCATTGTCACCACCCAGTTGAGTCTCGGCAAGATTAAACAGGCCCGATACCGTCAGGCCCTTTTCCTGTATGAGCAAACCCACCAGACCACCCACCAGACCACCGCTGTTGAGTTTGCCACTCAGGCCCTGGCCCACTATCAACGAAGACAGCCATTAGCTACGTCAGTTCTCTCGGCCCAGACGGCAGCCCAAACCCTCGATTTGCTCACCCACCTGGACAGCTCTTCCCCCGCCGCTACCTTTAAACCCAGTCCCACCCGTCAGATTCAAGCCCAGATAGAGACTGTTCAGCAGCTGTCCTGGGATAGCCTGCCCCCCAGTCGAGCCCTGGTCGATAGCCAGGTTAGTTTAGCCCAGAGTCTACTCACCCTTGGGACATCACCCCGTTTGGCCAAGGCGGTTTCCCCCGAGCAGGTCCTGATCTTGTTGAACCGTGCCTATGCTCAAGCAACGGCCCTGGAGGATGACATCGCCCAGTCCCAAGTATTGGGCACCCTGGGGCATCTGTATGAAGTCTGGGACCATCCTGAGCAGGCGCGACAGGTCACTCAACAAGCCCTGACTTTGGCGCAGTCTCTCCAGGCATCCCATTTGACCTATCAGTGGCAGTGGCAGTTGGGACGGCTGAGTGAATCACAACGGGCAATTGATTACTACCAGGCAGCGGTTACCAGCCTCAAAGATGTGCGACAAGATCTCCGCGCCGTTGATACGGATATTCGCTTTTCCCTGCGGGATAATGTTGAACCGCTCTACCGTGAGCTGGTTTCACTGCTGCTGGGGGCCGATAATCAGCCGCCCCAGGCGAATTTAAAGCAGGCTATCCAGGGCATTGATGCGTTGCAGCTAGCTCGTCTTGAAGACTTTTTGAGTTGTAATCTGACTCAGCAGGTCGCCTTGAATGATGCCCAGACGGATCCAACGGCGGCGATTGTGTATCCGATGATTCTGCCTGATCAGCTGGCGGTGATTGTTCAGCTACCCCAGTCGGAAGACTTACAATTTTATCGCACTCAAATATCCGCCACTGACGTGACGCAAACCCTAGATAATTTGCGCCAACAGCTGGAGCGGCCCTTTATATTGCCGGATTTCTTTGTGCGATCGCAACAGGTATATGACTGGTTGATTCATCCCATAGAAGCTGCCCTTAAAGAGCAAGCCGTGGACACCCTGGTGTTTGTTTCCGATGGAGCCTTGCGCAATGTGCCCATGTCGGTTTTACACGACGGCCAACAGTTTCTGATTGAAAACTATGCGGTGGCGCTGAGTCCAAGTTTGCGGCTACCGGCGTCTCGGTCTTTGGCGAAGTTGGGGGCCGACACCCTGGCGTTTGGGCTATCTGAAACCCGGTCTGAGTTCTCTCCCCATCAAGGATTTGCACCGTTGCACAATGTAGAAACAGAACTAACAAGCATTCAAGCCAAAGTATCCAGTCAGAATCTTCTCAATCAACAGTTTACCAGTCATAATTTGCAAAAACTGATGGATGAAGCATCCTCACCGGTACTGCATTTGGCTACCCATGGTCAGTTTAGTTCTAATCCTGGGGAGACCTTCTTACTGGCCTGGGATCGACGGCTCAGCCTGGACGATCTAGGGCAGCTGCTATCTCGCCGCACCGATCAAAGAGCGATTGAGCTGCTGGTGTTGAGTGCGTGTAAAACTGCAGCAGGGGACAGCCGCGCCACCCTAGGCTTGGCTGGTGTGGCGATTCAGTCTGGTGCCCGCAGCACCATTGCCTCCCTCTGGAATGTGAATGATGTGGCCACATCTGAGCTGATGGGGCAGCTGTATCAGGCACTATCGGAGTCCACGTTGAGTCGCGCCCAGGCCCTACGCCAGGCTCAGCTGGCGCTACTTAATACCCGTGGGTTTAAGCCGCCGTTTTACTGGTCGTCGTTTGTGTTAGTTGGCAATTGGGGTTAGTGGAAATTTGTTATGTTTGCCAGGAGAACTTTGCAGATCACTAAATTTGACCAGTGCTAATGGTTATGAGAATACAGGCTATCCGCTCTATCTCGATTCTCTCAAGAGTTTTTCTAAAGTCTTTAGGAAACTTCGCCAGTAGCCATTCGACAGCGATTAAACGATGGTGGGGAGGGACTTGAGCATCGGCGAGCAGGCTGACACTGGCATCTGTCACTTTGACCATTAGGGCTAACAGCCTGCGGCAGTAGGCATCCCAGAAGGCAACTCGGAAGGCGGGTTGTCGTTTTTGTCGAGAGATTTGTCTTGGATCGATCATCAAAGCATCGCCGATCTGTCGACGGGTCATGCCAAATAAAAGCAGGTGGATAATCTCACTTTGACGAACAGATACGTCTGGAGGTCCTGGATCAACCATCATTATGGAAAATTGCTTTAACCACCAGCGGATCAGCCACAATCGATATTGTGGTGTGAACTGTGGGCTCGTCTCCAGTTTGTTTAAGGTGGTCATGGACACTCTGACTAGATCCAACACTTTGTTGAAATAGATACGCCAGAGTAACGATTGGAAGTTGGGCTGTTGTTGATAGTAGCTGACCAAATCGGTCTCAAACTGCATGATGTTGGCAATGGTGGCTGGGGATAGGCCAGACAACAGCATCTCAATAATTTTGACTTGAATGGGATCGCCATGGTCGGTCGACAATATTTTAGAAATTCGAGGACCGGGGGAGCCGTTTTGAGCACCTCGGCTGGTTTCAGAAAAATCAGAGATGGATGGCATCCCTCCCATGCGGTACTTTGGGCCTTGTTGGCTATGGGCCATCGTTGTCAAGACTCCCATTAATGTGGCCTTGTCTCGACGTTCCATATTAATGTGGAGTCGGGCGACTTCCAGAGGACTTCCGTGGGATCGCAACCACTGTTTATATTGGGTATCTAATGTCTGCAGTTCAATTGCATACAGTTCCCTGGCCTGACGTCTAATCATGGTTGTGTCAGCATCGGGAGACATCTCTACGCGAACAACAAAAGCACCACCCCGCTTCTTTTCGATTGCTTGAATAGAGAGATTTATGTCGGGGCATTGGCTGCGAAGATTTTGCAGCGCTTGGAAGAGAGCACGCCAATCGACGCCATGTTTGAAGACCAAATCGACAGTGCTGGTAGTTTGCTGAAAAACAGTGGCAAATTCACCCGGCTTAAAGGTGCGATCTTTGGGACGACGTTCTTTTTGAAACCCTTTGAGATAAACATACTCACAAATCACCCCTTTTAATATTGTTGTGCCGGTGAGGCGCCAGCCTTTGATACAGGCTCCTGTAAACATGGCCTGAGAGAATTTGGTACCAATCACCTGGGTATTGATCAGCCAGGCATCGCTCAGATTAGCTCCGCTGAGGTTGGCATCACTCAGGTTAGCGCCACTGAGGTTTGCTTCACTCAGATTGGTGCCGCTGAGATTGGCTTCACTGAGGTCAGATTCAGGTAGCTTAGCTCTACTCAGATTGGCCCCACTGAGCTCGGCCCCACCCAGCCGCACCCCCCGTAAATTGGCACTATGCAGATTTGCTCCACTCAGATCAGAATCGGGTAGATATGCGCCATTCAAGTCGGCTTTATACAGATTTGCTCCCCGTAATTCCGCCCTGTCGAGTCTGGCTTTGCGCAGTCTGGCTCCCCACAGATTGGCTCCATTTAGTTGGGCTGCAAACAGGGTGGCCCCACTCAGATCCGGCCTTACCTTAGGATGCCTTAGTCGCCATTGGTTCCATCCTTGTACGCCTTGCTGTAGCCGTTCTAAATGTTCTGCATTCGCCACGACGTCGCTCCCAGTTAACAGCTCCGTAAACCCATTGTCCTTACGACGTAGGAGTCATGGCAACATATCTGTTATTAAGAGTAATACGTGGGGACTGTTTCTCGGAAAATGTCTTGATATTTGAACGCTTTTGACTTTTTTCAACACAGTCGGTTGGTAATTATCGATATTGATGTGATTTTTTGTAATCTTTGTTTTCCAGGCGTAGAGTCGCTCCCTAAAGCGACTTTACTAGGTAACCATGATGCAACGGTAGCGTTTCCTCATAATTTTCTCAAGATGCCTTTCTAGCATGGTGATTACCTGGGTGATTCTGTGATTTCCATAGGATCTGCAGATGATCATTGCTCAGGTCAACGATGGGTTAGGCTAACAGATTGGAGGTTAGGGAAAGCATGGATATCGGTTACATGAAACTAGTCGGCAAAAGAAGATAACCAGCCGCACTTCAAAACCCATGTGATTGTGGGCGCTCATCGGCAGCTCCGCAGTCCGCTGGCGGGTTTAGCCTGGGTGTTAAGTGTGTTAATTATGGTGGTACCCAGATTACTGTTGCCACTACAGGCCAATCCAGTGCAACTTATGGTAGCAGAGTTGGGGCTGACGGCCCTCAGGCTGAGTGTTGTTTACCATAGTCTCTCCCAACGCTACCGGGTGATTACCCTGGAGCAATATGGTCGACTAACTCGGGACATGCACCTGCTGATGGTTGAACGTTTAATCGGCCCCGGACAGCAAATAGACGTAAACCATTTGCAAGACGATGCAGTCGCTATCACCTATGAGTGGCAAAATCCAGACGGTTCCAGGCTGATTGCCACATTTCAAGACATGAAACTGACAAGTAAAGCTCAAACAGGACTCAAGCCCCTGTAGCCACTGGACGTTGCTATTGCATCAGATTAAAAACAACAGTCTTGGATGGGGGCATTTGCGATCGCACCCAGTTCAACAGAACTTAAAAAGTCTTGCCAGTCCTGGCTAATGGTTGCATTATTAGGGGTCGTTTGCCGCAGTTCTATCAGGGCTGTGAGAGCCTCATGCCAGATGCCATGCTGAGCCCAGATATTGGCCCGGTCTCTTAGGCCAGTCGTTGCCTTTAGGGCAGTGACCAGATCGGTATCCGGATCTACCCGACGCAGCAGACCTTCTACCCAGGTGTTTTCCGATGGGCGATTCGGTTCACTCAAAATTGTAAATACCCAGGAATAGGTACGATCCAACTCTAGTTTGGCAGCAAGGGGAATACCGACAATACCTGCAGCACCTGATAGAGAAACCGTTTGCATCCCCAGGGCCTGTTGGTTTTCGTCCAGTAGAACCAGCTCCCCCCCGGTCGGACCGTCTAATACCGGTACGTGCACCCATACAATCGGGGATTCTGATGTTGTTAAGGCTAGATCTGCCAAAGATTCCAGGCTACATCCAGTTGCTGAAACGGATAGCGTATCTGAGCTGGGTAACAGTGCCACCAGCTGCTCGTCACATGTTCCCCGAGAGCCGCCGGAACTACGACTAATGGGGCGTCCTGACCCGGCAAAGCCATCGGCTGGATCCTGAGTGTTGTTAAAGACAAGCTGTGCGATTATGGATTTGGCGGGTTCAGCGGGATCGGCGGCCACTGTTGGTACTACGGGGCTAACCAGACTAGCTACCAGCATGGGGAAAGCTATCAGGGGTAACGTGTAGTATGACCTGTAGAAGTGTGTCATGGTAAATTCTATTTGCTAAAAAATGGCAAATTCCTGCTAAAGCTTTATCCGTTGAATAATCCACCCCTAATTTTAGGGGGGCCAGTTCGGTAGCTAGTGGCGTGAAGATTTATTGCGAATCATCATGCTGCCTGTCCATGCCAGTGCCGTGGGAACCGTTGGAATCCACACCCCCAATAACAGTAGGCCGTAGCCAATAAATATGATGACGACGATGCCACTGCTGATTAGTATCCAAATAGGATAACGGCGAGAAAACTTCCACCAAACGAGAAAACTGCCGAGCAGGGATACACTTCCTATCCAGAGGATTTCTAACAGGTTTGGCCACCATCTGATTAAGGGACGCTGATCGAGAACTGCGCTGAGCAGCTGACTGGCCATGTGGGCATGGACAATCACCCCCGGCAGCTGGCCTGGTTGTCCAGAAATGAAGTGGTTATCTTTGGTATTGGCTAACCCAATCAAAACAATCCGGTTATTAACCAACTCAGCAAGCTGGTTATCTAGCTGACCACTCAACAGATTTTCTAAAGAAATGGATTGGGGGTTTTGCGATCGGTAGTTGATCATTAGCTGATGGCCCCTCAGTTCCCCCAGGGGCATTTGATAGCTGCCGCTGGTGGTAGTCAACCTCGGTAATTTTAGCGGGCCGATCTGGGCTGCTGGGGTAAAGGTGAGGCTGATGCCCTCTGCCTGCAGATAGCGCAGCGCCAACCTTAGACTAAAGGCCGCCCGGGTGGGACAGTTGTTGCTGCCATCCATGCCAATAATCTGGCGTCGCACTCGATAGTCTGGATCCAGGGCAAAATCGGTAAAACCGACCTGTTGGATATTTAGCTCAGGTGGGGCGGCAATACTAGTGGGCTGATTGACGCCTACGGTGCGAGCCACTTCACACACGGCAATAAACCGGTCGTTGAGCTGGGTCGCCAATGGGGCTGGATAGGGCGCTTCATGGTAAAAATCGACCCCCACTACTCTGGGCTGGTAGTGGTCGATCGTTTCTAAAATTTGCAGCAGGGCTTCATCGGCCAGGGAGCCACCGGTGCGCTGATAGCCCAGTCGGTCTTGATATTGGATGTCGGTTTCGTTGACGGTGATGACTAAAAACCGCTCGTCCGCCGGTTCCGGCGGACGCCACCGCATTAGCTGATCAAACACCCGCAGTTCAATCGGCTGCAGCCAGCCTAAAAACTGCAGAACCATAACGCCAAAGGTGATGCCGACACTCACCAGCGGCACCTGCCACAGCGGTGCAGTGAGCAACTGCTGCGTGATTGTCGATGTCGGGGCCATGGTGCGTAGCTGTTGGGTAACCCAGCTGGGGTCAAACACAGACTGGTAGATGCGGTTGAAGACCCTCAGCTGGTTCTGACGCTGGGTCACCAGCCCTGAAAAGCGCAGTTCTATTTGCTCATCGGAGCTGTTGATGGTGATACCACCCCGTTTGAGAATCTGTCGATAGAGACGGAGCAGGCGACCAGGGTGGGTCGTGTTGAGCAACAGACGATTGCGGATGGTGCGCAGGTGCTCGGGTTCGTCCTGGGCCTCCCAGTGGGTGAGAATATGCGATCGCACAATACTATCCACCACCTGTTGAGGCGAGCCGGTTCTATCCGGTCCATGGCGCTGCACCAGCTGACAGAGCTTTTGGGTCAAAAAAGGCTGGCCGCCGGTCCAGGCTAAAATAGCCCTGAGGCCAGCGGTGGCCTGATCGAAAAATACAGTTTTGAGTCCTGGCAACAGCGGCTGGGCTTCTTCAAAGGTAAATCCTTGTAGAGAGATAGCCTGACCAATATTAAACGGGGTGGCCTGACGATCCTGCATCAGGTCGGAGGGGGCAGCCACCCCAAGCATGACAATGGTCAGCTGACGATAGCGGGGGTTACTGGCACGCTTTTCATAACAGCTGCGGATCAGACCAAAAAACTCTTCGGTGGGAAAGTGTAGACCCAGCACACTATCAATTTCATCAAAAAAAAGCACCAGCGGTTGCTGGAGCCAGGGCAACACAACCTGTTCTATAAATGTTCCCAGACGCTGTACTGGAGAGAGATCTTCATGATCCCGCAACCACTGACGACGGTTAACCTTGAGCCTCAGGCTCGAGATTATAATCTGGATCATGCCGCCATACCACTGGGGTGCCGTAATCTGTTGACTGCCGATCTCCAACAGTTCAATTTCGACGCAGCTGACTCCCGCTTCCAACAATCGGTCTACCGTGCGCACCCGCAAAGATGATTTGCCCATCTGGCGAGAGTTGAGCACATAGCAATAAGTGCCAGACAGGAGAGCTTGATAAAGTTCGTTGTCGGCCTGTCGGACGACGTAGCTGGGAGAATTTAGCGGTAAGCTGCCGCCTGACTGATATCGATAAGGCTCCATTAAACCGATTCTAGGCGGGTTTGGAAGTACTGTCGGTAAAGCTGACAGCGGGGCTCGGCCAGGTTGCCCTGGAGCTTGATTAGGCCCATACTGTGGAGCTGGTGGGAGAGGATCGAGTCTAATACTACAGGGTCCCTGGCGGTCATTACCGTGGACAAAATATTCTGTAGCTGAGGATGTTCGCGAATACCGAGCCAGCAATCTCTTAAATGGTTAGCGTAAATACCCGACTCTGTTGGGGCGGTAGCCAGCAGTTCCACTAAGGATCGATCGGGATGCCCCTTTAAGTGTTCAAACGCCTGCTGCAATAGGTAAGGATGGCCTCCCACCATGTCCATGAGCGCCGTCAGGTTGAGCTTGCTCAACTGGTACTGATCGGCAAATTGTTGGGCTTGCTCAGGGGTAAACTCTGGCAGTTCTACAGGTACCCCCACATTAAAGGGAGACTGGTTAATATTGAGGGGAATGTACACATCCGTCGAATGGACGATAGCCAGCCGTAGCTGTTTCCAGGCGGGCCGGGTACGGGTACGAGCCAGCTCATACCAGGAACGTAGCAGACCAAAAAAGTCTTCGTAAATGTCAGGGTAGGGAAACAACAGATCCACGTCATCGAGACACAGTACCAGGGGAACATCGGTGACATTTAGCAGATAGTCTTCAATATAGGTAGAGCAGCTGACTTTGCTGCCCATATCTGCTTCGTCCCAGTAGTCATCGATTTGATGGGGCAGTTCCAACGCGCGGCTGATGTTGATGCACAACCAGCGTAAAAATCGATTGAGATCGGAGAAATGGGCTTTGCGGTCGGCTAGCTTCATGCTCAGATGCACTGTGCGTAAACCAGCGGCTTCCAACTGGGCCAGTACCTGGTCCATCATCAGGGTCTTGCCCATCAGCGAGGGGGACTTTACTCGCACCAGTGCCCCCGGCTGCACCAGGGTGTCATAGCAGATGGATTCCAGGGTGGAGCGTTCGATATATCCGGCGATATCTTCTGCTGCCTGGGGGACAACGGGTTGAGCAGCCTCCAACTGTCGGTTAAGGGCTTCACGAAAACTGGTTTTGCTAACGGTTTCCCCCAGGGCTTCACTCAGGGAGCGCCATAATTTGGCCCCCACATCCCGCCGTAGATAGCTGTCAGAATAGCCCGAGGCATCAGCAATCTGATCGTAGGTCCAGCCCTGCCAGGACCCTTTAAGAATCTCAGCTTCCACATCACTAAGATGCCGTCCCAGGTGACGGACCATGGCCCGATTGGCGGCTGCGATCGCAAGTTCCATATTCATACCCTGACTCAACAATGGATACGCTGAGGAATCGATTTGGCTTGGACACTCCGACAATACCAAACAATTTTCGATTGCCCTCAAGCGCTTAGTGAACATTTTCAATTCGGCCAGCGCTGTTTCCTGCTCCTATTTCTTTCTTCCTTTTTTCAATATCCGAATACACCTCTAAACAAGCACCGTCCTTAGTGGGAAAGCACCTTTGCTAAACTAATTGCCCGCTGTTTGGCTGCAGGCGAGATTTGGTCGAGCACGCCAATAAAGTTGGGATGGCCGACGCCTGCACATAGAAAAGACCAACGATAGGCCTGGGCCTGGGCACTCTGCAGATGTCCCTGGTCAGCTTTATTTAAGGTACGGGCCATCGCTTGCATCAAGCTGTCAATATCGAGTTTTACCTGGGTCATCAGGGTTTGTTCTAGTAGCTGAACCAGTTCAAAGTAGCCCTCAATGGCTGTTTCCACTGCATCTGCTGGCATCAGTTGGACTAGCTCATAGGCCAACAGCGCGTCTAGTTTAGTGTGCTGAGCCTCCTCCATCCAGTGATACTTGAGCAGGTCACAAAAGCATGGATCCAAGGACTCGCTCTGGTGACGAACACTCTCTAAATAATGAATTTGGGTTGTCCACTCAAACTGCAGGGTGAGCAATAAAACGCTCAGGGGAGGGTAGGCCAAAATCGTTTGGGCGAGTTCTTCTAGCGGTCCTACACAGTCGCAGCGATGGTGAAATCCTCGCTTAAAGGCCGCCATAAATTCCTGAAACATATAGATATGTTTGCCTTCTTCTTCGGCGAATCCCAACAGTGCCTGGGTGGCAAACACGTTGCCATTGATATCAGCAACACGAGCGATACTGTCTGGTAAGAACGGACGCCGAAAATCCATTGGTTTATCGGGGCCAATCAGATCTCTCACACGCCAGTTGCCCCGTTGGGAGTCACGCCAGATAGATTCATAGGTAAAAGTCGCAGCAGCCATGGATAAGGAATAAATGTCAGCTGGCTATAGTCTATGCAGTCCTTAATCTGCCGTCATTACAGTAAATGTCTGCAAATGTCAGGTCTTTTTTGGGTGTGGCAAATATCCGGATGTATTAGGACAGTACTACCCTGATAGATGCTATAGCGCGACTTCCAGACATTTCCTGTAACGACATTGATGAATTTGTTCTCTAGGCTAGACCTTGTGAACCGAGAAACAAGACACACAAACCATTGAACCGTTTAGGAGATGTAACCATGATCATAGGCAATAACATTGTTGATGGAGGTGATCCTGTCGCGCCCCTAGAGGGCTACAGTAAAACAACTTTAGGCAGTAAAATAAATCAGACAACATTACTAGAGCACCGAGAAGAACTGCCGCTTGAATTATTGCAACTGGGAGATTCTGGACCAGCTGTGGCTCAGTTGCAAGCTAAGCTTACTTTTTTTGATTATTACCAGGGAGAGATTAATGGCCAGTTCGAGCAGCTGACCCAAGCTGCACTGCGGCGTTTTCAGCAAGAAAATGAACTCATTGAAGACGGTTACTTTGGTCCTGAGACCTGGTACTGTATAACGTTTTGGAAGCGAGAAGAAAAATTTCCATCGTTACAGGGGATAATCTCTAAGGTGACAGCAAAAATGCAGCATCTTTTGAGTCGAGCGAATGCAGTTTAGAACAGTTTTAGGTAAGGTTGTGCCTGGTCATGGTGTGGCCTCAGGTCAAAACCGAGATCCCCGTTTTCCTGGCGGGACGATTCAGATGCAAAAACCTGCCTTTGCTGAGCGAGGATTATGCCTCGATATCTATTTCCCTGGCACAATCAACGTTTCGATTCATCCCCACCGTTACACTGTGCAACAGGCTAAGCATACCTTCAGGCAGGTGAAATGGGCTGACAATGAGCCATCGGAAGATTTCTCATTTTTTGATTGTCGAGTTGGTTTGAGAGATGGCCAACGGGTGGAAGGCCTGATTTACTACCCCCATCCAGAAACAAAGCCCGAGCACTTTCAAGATGCTGCCACCCTTGAATTGCTCACCCCCTTTATCGATGGTTTGA
>JBCCXQ010000098.1:0-13906 GCA_039191365.1 Cyanobacteria bacterium P01_F01_bin.13
CCCAAATCTTCCATATCGTGCACATCTAAGCCTAACAGATGGCCTACCCCGTGGGGAAAGAACAACGCATGAGCATCTTGCTCAACTAAGTCGTCCGGCTGACCGACAAGAATGCCAAGATCCACTAGCCCTGCCGCTAAGGTACGACAGGCCAACAGATGTAATTGCTTGTATTCCACTCCCGATTTTGCTGCCTCAATACAAGCATCATGGGCAGCGAGCACAATATCATAAACGTCTCGTTGAGTGGATGAAAACTTTCCCCTGACAGGCCAGGTGCGCGTAATATCTGAAGCCCACCCTGTATCAGTTTCAGCACCCACATCCGCTAAAACTAAGTCATTCTCTCCGAGGGGGTGATGGTAGTGGTTGTTATGCAACACTTCACCATGGACAGTAACAATACTGTTGTAAGCACAGGTCATACCCTGGGTCATAATTACCTGTTCCATCGTTGCCCGAATGTGCGCTTCGGTTAAACCTTCATCCGGTGCCGTTGCTGCCATACCCGCTTTATGGGCGCTCACCGAAACCTCAGCCGCGCGGCGGATCTCAGCCAGGGCATAGTCATCGTGGCACATCCGCATCTGAACAATCGCCTGGAGCAGCGTGAGATCCTGCTCTTGGGATTGTTTTGCGATGGGAATTGAACGGTTTAGCAGCTGTTCTTGCTGTAAGGCTGTGGCACTATCTTGCACCTTGAGGGTGGCGACCTGCTCACCTAAATAGTGCTTTAAATCCTCTAGCGGGAGCGCCTTGCCTGCACCAATTTTGTTAGCTAGCTCAGTCCGAGTGGGGCTGGGACCATGCCATAGGGCCTGGGCAGGTGTAGCTTCATCCATAAACAAAATAAGATGACCATCCGCTAGATGAATCACCGCATTTTCCAGGGGCACTCCGGCAAAATAGAGAAAGTGACTACTGGGGCGAAACGGATAAGTATTGGCTGGAAAATTGCGAGGCATGGACTGACCTGACCAGAGCAGGACAGGATTTTCCAGGTGCTTGGCCAGGCTACGGCGGCGTTGCTTGAGGGTGGAAGCAAGGGAGGTCATGGTGAGGGAGAGGCAATCGTAACTACAGCTTGATATGGTGATTGGGAATGAATGGATGTCTCATGTTAGTCGATTTGAATTTGTCGATTTGAATTTAAATTTACCGAGCCTATGCTGCCTGCAAATGATGCGGAACGGTTGATCTTAAAACTGGTTAACCCCATTGATGAAATTGAGACGGTAACTCTGGAAAATAGTCCAGGTCACGTGCTAGGTAAGCCCATTAGTGCTCAGCTGGATTTTCCCCATTGGGATAACTCAGCAATGGATGGGTATGCAGTGCGATATGACGATGTGGCTACGGTGCCGGTCACCCTTAAGGTTGTGGAGGAGGTTCCCGCAGGGCAGGTGCCTAAGCGCGCCCTCAAATCAGGTGATGCAGCCCGGATTTTTACTGGAGGAATGCTGCCAGCTGGAGCCGATACGATTGTAATTCAAGAAAACACCCAGCGAGAGGGTCCAGAGGTAACGGTTATGGAAGCTCCTGTGGCCAGGGCGTTTGTGCGTGAGCGGGGGAGCTTTTACCAGGCAGGGGCAGAGCTACTGGCAGCAGGAATCAGCATTGGAGCAGCTGAAGTTGCAGTGCTAGCAGCGGCTCAGTGCGTATCAGTACCAGTGTATCGACGGCCTCGGGTGGCAATCCTATCGACAGGGGATGAGCTTGTGGATATTCATCAGCCTTTGGCACCAGGGCAGATTGTCGACTCTAACCGCTATGCATTGGCAGCACTAATTACCCAGTCTGGAGCCGTGCCAGTCCCGTTGGGAATTGTGCCTGACCAAAAGGCCGCCACGCGACAGGCCATAGCCAATGCGCTTTCCCAGGCGGATTTGGTGATTTCATCCGGTGGTGTATCCGTTGGCGATTATGACTATGTGGACCAGGTTCTGGCAGAACTAGGGGCCACGATCCATATTCGAGCAGTGGCGGTTAAGCCAGGTAAACCTCTGACAGTTGCGACCTTTGAGCAAGCTGGTAAGCGACCACAGCTCTATTTTGGCTTACCAGGCAACCCAGTTTCGTCACTGGTAAGTTTTTGGCGATTTGTGCAACCAGCGTTACGTAAACTTTCAGGACTAAGTATGGGCTGGTCACCAACGTTTGTGTGGGCAAAAACAGAGAACGATTTAAAGGCAGCTGGTAAGCGAGAAACTTACTTATGGGGACGATTATCCCTAGGAAATGAAGGTTATCGATTTACCTTGGCCACTGGAAGTCACAGTTCTGGAAATTTAGTCAATCTAACTCGTACCAATGGATTAGCAATGGTACCGTTGGGGGAAACTCTAATTCCAGCAGGCAGTAACATTAGGGCACTTACGCTGGAAGCGACCACCATCGGCTAGATGTTTAGCAATCAACGGATGCATATTTCCAAAGGAAAGGCTACGCCAACATCCATTGCTAGGCAGGTTAGCTGTGCACGCAATTTTATAATCCAATGCTTTCAGGGATATGCATTGTCCTAACTGACTAGACAGTGCCATGTAACTAATATTTCTGCCTAATATTTCTGCTCCACAGTCTTGATAGGATGCTGGTGGGATGAACATTGTGGAGAGGGCGATGGGGAAATGATTTTTGCTTATACCCTCAAATGTTGAATTACTTTAGCTAATGTGCTGTATACACTGCTGGTTCGGTGCGCTAAAGTAACGCCATATTCAGCACTAATTTTCTCCGGCTGATACTTTTATGAGCCCTAAACGCAATCGTCGCCGTCCATCCAAGCCTGTTTCTGTGCCGCGCAGTCGGTCCCAAGACCAACGCATGCCGCCGCCATTTTATCCGGCGGGAGTACCGGCCACCGAGGGGGTAGCTTCAACCGTGGCAGATACGGCTGCTCCACAGTCTGGCTTGAAGGGAATGGCCATTTTCCGATGGATCGGCAGCTGGCAGTTTCTACTGCTAACCACCTTAATATTTTTGACGGGCACTCTGGCGTTTGCGGTCACCAGTCTATTTCGGATGCCAAATCTGCCAAATTGTCGGGCCATTTTTTGGCCTACGGCATCAGCAGCAATGCGGTTGCAGTGTGCTGAATCCTATGCTGAGCAAGGGAGTGTTGATTTTTTATTAGAAGCGATTCAACTGGTTGAAAGGCTGCCGGACGATCATCCCCTCAGGGCCGAAATCGACGCCAAGGTAGAACGCTGGTCTAGCGACATCCTTGACCTGGCAGATAGGCAGTTTCATGAAGGGGAGTTGGAGAATGCGATCGCAATCGCTCAAAAAATTCCTGCTGACACAGCCGCTGCTGACCAGGTAGAAACCCACATCAATCGATGGCAAAGGATTTGGGATGAAGGCTCAGAGAGTTTTGAGCAGGCCAAGGAAAATCTGGTCGAAGGTAACTTCAAAGAAGCCTTCAGACTGTCGGTACTGCTGCTAGATGTCAACAACGACTATTGGTCAAAAACGAAATATAGCGAATTGACCCAGTTGATTGGTATGGCCCGAGAGGACAGCCGCAAGATTGGCAAAATCAAACGGCTGTCAAACAAGGGAACCATCAGCGGGTTTAAGGAAGCCCTAAAGCTGCTGGCATCGATTAAGCCCGAAAGCGTTCTTTATGAAGAAGCCAAGGACATTAAAAAAGACGTCGCTAAAGACATGCTGGGATCAGCGGAGACATTCTTAGCACGTCAACAGCTACCCAAGGCAGAGGAAATTCTAGCGGCCATCCCCAGAGACGAAGGTTTAGACAAAGAAATCGCTGATTTTCAGGTGTTTACAGATGCCTATCGCCGGGCCTGGAGCGGTGATGCTCTGGGTTTGGATTCCGCCATTACTCGTTTGCAAAGTCTGACCAGCGATCGTCCGCTCTATGGACGCGCTCAAATTTTGATCGGCCAGTGGCGCTCTGAGATCAAAGCTCTGGCCCAGCTGGATATCGCCCGTCAGACCGCAGCCCAGGGGAATATCAATGATTTGCGCTCAGCCATCGTACAGGCTCGGCAGATCGGTCAAGATAACCCACGTTGGCAAGAGGTGTCCGAGCAGATTGACCAGTGGGAAGATCGGGTGGAAACAACTGAAGATTTGCCAATTCTAACCAGGGCCGATCAGCTAGCCGCCGTCGGTACTCCCCAGGCTATGCAACAGGCCATTCGAGAGGTCCGGCGGATTGAACCAGACCGGGCACTATCAGAGGATGCGGCCAAGCGCCTTGCTAGCTGGCAAGATCGTATTGAAGCGATTGAAGATCGGCCGCTAGTAGAAAAAGCCCGGCGATTGGCGGCGGTAGGAGATTTAGCAGGTGCGATCGCAGCGGCCTCTCGTATTTCTCCAGACCGTTCCCTGTACGAAGAGGTCCAAAACGATCTGACCAGCTGGCGTGACCAGCAGCGCAATCAAACCCTAATCCAGGAAGCCAGCAATATCGCCCGCTCAGGTAGCGCCAATGCTCTGGTTAGCGCCATTACCACAGCGAACAAAATTCCCTCCAGCAGTGCTCACCACGCCAATGCCCTGGAACAAATCAACCGCTGGAGTTGGGATTTGTTGAGTCTGGCTGATAACGAAGCCCGCAGTAGCCTGGAGCAGGCCATTCGTCTAGCAGAACAAATCCCTTCCCAGGCCAAAGCCTATGCTACAGCCCAGAGTCGTATTCAAGTGTGGCAGACGGTGGTTCAACAGCGAGAAGAGACTGATGCAGTAGAACAGGCTACGCCAGAGAAATCACCGGTCCTGGTAGATACCGACAGTAACCTTAATTGAAAACCGATAAAAACAAAATGATTATCCCAATCCTAACGCTCCTACGAAACTGATGCGACCTAAATACACGGCTCGTTCTTAGTTTTCCTACAGTCAAAATACTATGGCATTCAGACACGATAGCTATAATTGAGACCTCGCTAATGGGCCAAACCCATGACTCAAGCCAAACTGAAACCTTTCACCTTCGCAGAATTTTTAGAACGCAATGATGCTGATGGCATTCGCTATGACCTGTTGGCCGATGGGAGCCTGGTAGCCGTGCCCAGTGAAGCGGAAATCAACAGTGCAATTATTATGATGTTGCTAGGCAAACTGATGCCATTTATTCAGTTGCGTTTGGCAAAAATCGGAGTATTAGAACTCGAAGTGGAGCCTGTGGGAGATAGCAAACGCAATCGTCGTCCTGACCTGGCTATTCTTGAACCAGAACACTTGGCTATTGATAGTCTGAAAAAACGTACAGCACTATTTTTAGGAGCATTGCCACCTAAATTTGTGGTTGAAGTGGTTAGCCCTGGCAACCCTGATAGCGAGAACTACAAACGCAACTATCTTTGGAAACGCCAGCAATATCAGGCTTGGGGGATTCCTGAATATTGGATTATTGATCCTCATCAACTACAGGTAACAGTATGTTTGCTTGTGAATGACGCTTATCAAGAAAAGACTTATTTAGGTTCTGAGTTGATTAACTCACAAGCATTCCCTGAATTAAGCATCACTGTTAATGAGCTACTAACGATTTAATTGTGGGCGGATTTGGTCTATCGCCTAAAGACTATAGTGAATGTGAGTCTTCATTTCAGGTTCCTAGTCGAACTCGGCATATTGAGGTGGGCTAGCCCCAACTCTTTTAGTTACTTTGGGGTATTTCCCTTTAGGCGCTTTGGCCTTAATATCGATGACGTTCACCTGATGCCACCAGTCATCCCCAAAATCAAACCAGTAGCCAAAGCAGTCTTCTTGAGAGAGTCCTAATGAAGCCATCTTAGCTTTGGCTGCATCGTTGGTACCGGAGTCACCCGACATTGGCACCCCATACCTGATAGTGTTAGGGTCATTGGGGCCTCGTCCCCCTAACTGAAATTCATAGAGATGTTCTTCTTCTCGATCAAAGGCACTAAACAGGAAATGATGTAGGTCTTCCCTCAATTATCACTGCGATTTAATATTCAGATGGCAGAACAGCATCAGTTGAGTTTTGTCTGTAGCCAGGCAATTTGGTCGGCTGTAATGAGTTTTTTGGAGGAACGGGATCTATCTAAAAAACAACTGTCCCATCCAGACCATTTTTTTAGTATTAATTCTAAAGAGCTAGAACGCTATATCATTAGGCTAATTGGTGGCTTTTTATCATCACGTCAGTCGCAGGGGTTTGCCACGCTGTGGGCAACTCCCCATGTGTATGACTTCTTGCGTACGGCAGGCGTGATTACGGGCTCTGTATATGAGTCGGCCATTCAGGTGGTCACTAATCATAAAAAAACGTTGTTAGACAATTGGCAGGGGCCTCTCTGGCGGTATAGCTTTATCCATCGTTGGGGTAAGCCAGCCTATCAAACCGAGGCAGATTTTGAGGCAGAGGCTAAACGGTTTGCTGACACGTTTAATCAGTCTGAACCGTTAAGTACCCAGCCTTCCGAAAAGATTGGCTGGGGCGCTAAGCTTTCAGATGTGGCTGGGAAAATGGCGCTGGATCGGGCGAAACAGAAACCGTCTTCTGTTAGCAAAACGCCTGCTAAGCCTCCTACACCTGCAAAACCTTTCAAGGCCATGAAGTCTCGCAAGTCACCACTGCAAGAGGTCAAGGGGCTGGGCAAGAAGGGGAAAGGGGCTAAGAAGAAAAAGAAAGGTAAGGGCTTTTGATTTGTCGAATTATGATGATTCTACATAAAGACTGTGTAGTCTCTAGTTGCCTACTTGATCTTTTTCAGCTTGACTATGGGAGTACTTGTGGCACTCAGGCATTTGGGCAGTTCTCCCCCGTTCTCTCTAATAATTTTGGGTAGAGACCGCGCCACCGATGATTTAAGTGCTGGTTCAATAATACAAATATCCGGATACACCTCGATCACATCTTGAATACTATATCCATCCGCAATTTTCACCTGGGTCCAGGAGGTATCTAGAACAACCTGATGATTAGTCCCTGCAACAGCGTTAACCCCCTGGTCAACAAGTAATCGCGCTAACTTTTCTTTGAGTAGCATTTCCTGCCGCACGATCTCTTTTCGCTGGTCTCCCAAACGTCTCAAAAGCGCGATCGCATCCGCCGCCTCATCCATTTGCATCTCTGGGTAGTCCAGCATCGGGGTGCTAGCAAACTGACGCACGCGCTTTACAACTTCCTCGCAGTCACCTACAGCAGTGTGGCTACCATTGAGGGCAACTTCATCAGGTTGTAGTATTCGCGATAGCTCCAGTGAACAAACAACGGACACATGATCCGGTAGCGTGAAACCGACCTGCTCAAGGATGCGTAGATCAAAGTTCTTATTGTGGATAACCACGGTGGCAGGGGGATTACTAAACAGTTCCACTAGTTGAGGCTGCACGTCTTCCCATAATGGAGCCCCTTTTTGTTTGAGTACATCCATCGACAGACCATTTTTAGCCGTAGCCTGGTGGCTAATGGGGACAGTGGGCATCACATAGGAGTGAAATACCGTCTGCATAGTGTGGTCAACAATACCAACTTCAAGAGGTTCATCCTTGCTACCAACACCTGTGGTTTCTAGGTCAAGTGCCCAGTATCCGTGGTCTGCTAGTTGAGCAGAGGTTGCGATCGCGCCATTATAGGCTTGGGTTTGAGTAAATGACAGATGCATAATTCAGGTGCTCCCTGGTGTCTGAATTTGATCTTTAGATATATTTAAACCCTGAAATCATCAGAGCCTTGCTTTTCTTGGGATTGTTTTTCGAAACCAGTTCATTTCATAGGTACGCTTTATTTAAGATTGATATGCCAGGACTCTGCCAATTATGAATGCTCTGCCATAATAAACTTTGTCTACGTCCAGAACTGGAGTGTTTCCGTAGGGGAAACTGCAGGTTTCAACTTTGACGTAGTTTTAAACCAATCGATTCAAGCTAAAACCGTCCACCCTTTAGCATCATCCACCATGGCTAAAAAATCAAAAGGTTTTCGCTCACTTCTGAAGCGGCAGAAATTGATCAACCGTGGAGAAAAGGCACTAAATAAATTTGAGAAAACGTTTCAGCAAAAGGAAATCGCCAATAGCTTTACAGGCATTGTGAAAAATCCTCAGGGTGAAGTCAAAATGTCTGACGTTTTAGAAGACTTTGCTGAACCTTATTTACTAGAGGCAAACAGCTTTGAACAGCAACAAATGGTATATGAGATGGCTATACTTGCCTGGAATTTAGCCATTATTCCTGAGCATCAGAGGCAATCGGCCCTGGACGAGTTGTTTAAGGACCTGATGAAGGGTAAACCAGCAACTGCTAAACGAGACCTGAATAACTTGATGGATGAGATGGTAGGTCGAAAATTAGCGCTGTTTCCCAATAATCGACGTTATATCCTTGATTTTCAATTGGAGGATGCTGGTGATCAGTTGCATCTATCCGTAGCATCAACGCTGGAACCATCATTCTGACAAGCTAACCATATCTGATCAAGGCCTTCTCTACTTGCTGTAGCAGCGTATCGAGACGGTCGCTTTTTTTGAATAGTTTGTCGATATCAGGCGAATCGGTGGTGGCCAGTTGGGCTAGTTCAATACTGGTACGTACCAGGCTAAAAATAGGGCTGTAGGTAGCGGGCTGTCCGCCACCACCCCGTAGTTTTTTAGCTTTTTCGGCCAGTTCATCCAGGAGCGGCCCCCAGTCTTGAGCTGAATTGGATGATTTACGGGACTTTTTACCCTTAGTCTTGGCAGGTGATGTTTCTGGTTCGAGGGTGTCAATAATGGCGTTGTTATCTTTGGCAATCAGGTAGGTTTGTTTGAGAGATGATTTGATGCCGCCGCCAAAGAACATGCGGTACCAACGGAAGAATCCGTCATAAACAATCTTGCCTTTAAAAGGCAACAGAATTGTTTTTACTCGTACCGGCAAATTCCGCTTGTCCATAAAGGCATCCAAACCTTCCATAAGACCCAACACGGCGTAAACGTTCTCTTTATCGTCTATAAATATGCTGTATTTTTTGAGCAGTCGCTCAATGAAAAAGTCTCCATGGATAAAGTTTTTCCAGGTGGCGATGATACTGAGGTTTTCGGCATCTAGATTGTTTGGATTGTCTTGGATAAATTGATCGATTAGCTCAGGATGGTCAAAGAGATAATCCCTGACGATGATTTTGTCATCCATGGAGCTGTCTGTGTAGGCTTTAAAGCTCTTAATCTCGGGTAATAATTTTGCTTGCTTGCTAACGTACCATTGCAAGGGCAGCATTAAATCAAAGAATAGCTGGACGTCAGCAGGATCAAGTTTCATAACTGCTCAGGGCTGGAGTAGGGCATTGATTACTGAGCAAAGTATGGGGTTTCAAGCTGCCGTGTCAAGCCATGGGGCTGATTGTAACGATCTCAGGCTCTACCTGGAGCGCAGGCTGGTGGCTCTACCACTGCTAACGGGGCAGATATTTATTAGCGTCGCAACAGCTCTGAATTCAACCATGGGGGAGGGGCTTATTTCAGGGACTGATTAATTAGCTCTGTCGCCCATTGCTGGGTTTCTTGGTCCAAGGCTGGTTTAACGGGTTGCTGGTAGTCGATACGAAAGCTGTATCCGGCTCGGTCGTAGATGTCGTCCAAAATGGTTTTGAGCTTGATTTCAGGCTCCATATCACCTGACTTGAGGGGAATGGGGAATGGGGGCATGAATTGCTGGAGATTAAAGCCGTAGAGTTCTGCTTTGGGGCGGGTGTTACTCCGGCTAACGAGGATACGGTAGTCGGTTTTGGTTTGGGTGCCTAGTGGCATTGGGGTTTGAGATCGCAACAAATCGATTTCTACCAGGTGGGTTTGGGTGGTTAGGACCTGCTGGCGTTTGCGTAGATAGGCGTCTCTACCTTCGCCAGACCGTTTGTTTTTAGGCGATAGGATTTCAATGGCTGTAATGACGGCTGAGGTTTGGGTATCGCGTATTTCTAGGTAGCGTTCAGTGACTTCTTCGGGTAGCGGCAAGGTAACGATTTCTGCTTGGGGCAGTGTGGTGGTGCTGCTGCTTTCGGTTTTGCGTTCTGGAGGACGGCTGGTAATGGACACATCAGGGATGCCGATTAAGATACTGTCTTCTGGAGTGTCTAAATAGGTACGCTTTTCGATGGCGGCGTAGTAATTGGGATGCAGGTTTGGGGCCAGGCTATCTGCGATCGCAACTATCAGGCGGCTATGGACTTCTGGCCAGATTTCGGGATTTTCTAGGTGGGGGTCCATTCCTGGAAATGGGGAAGGCATGGACGGTCATCCTCGTGTTACTGCCATAGCTCTAGGATAATCCAAGGCAAGACTAGGGGCAGGCGGTTGGGAAAGCTCTGGATTGAACAAATCAAACCTGAACTAGGTTCCGCACCGAGAGGATTTCATTGGGCTGTAATGGTTCTACGGCGGACTTGGGTACAGTTACGACATCAATCGATTCGCCTAGGGCATTAAAGACTTCGAGGATATAGCCCTCTTCGATGCCCTCGGGATCGGGAAGTGTGTCGATAAAGGTGGCCACATCGCCCTGCTTGAGGTTGTACTCAGGAAAGTCACGGTTCAAGGAGATGCGATCATAGAGTTTGACGGTGGACTCGTTCATCGTTAAAGAGAATCAGTCGATACTGCGTCAGCTGGGCATCTGGGATAATTAATTCGCCTTCCGGCTATTTGCAGGACTTTACTATTGTACTTACGGCTCTGCCCACAGCTGACGTTTACTAGCGGGGCAGGTATTTTATTAGCGATCGCAACGCCTCCCCTGCCTGTATCTGAATCGGACGATCCGTAGGTAAAAATGGGGTCCAATTGGACTAAATCAGAATATCACAGTCCAATTGGACTGTATACGAAATGTCATGGCCTTTGTAAGGATCAAAGGCATGGGCAGAGCGGGCAAAGTACTTAAGGTGGTAATGGAGAACCACGGCATTAGCCAGGGTCGATTGGCTGCCGTCATGGGGATCGGTGCTTCGAATGTTTATCGTTGGGCTAATGAGGTACGCGATCCTAGCTCTGAAACGGTGATTGGCCTGATCAAAGCTCTAAAGCAAATTCAACCCAAAGCCGCTGAAGAGTTTAAGACACTTTACCTGAAAGATCTTTAAACCGCTCACTCTCCCCTTCTCCCCCTCTCCCCTTCTCCCCGCTTAGCCTGATTGTGTGTGATCAGAAGATCGCCCACGATCTGGCCTGGAGTGTGCATTATCGGAAGAATGGTGAGCACTGGCAGGTGAATCCGGTGGAGCTGGAGAAGATTATTTTTCTGCCGCCGGATCAGCGGCCTTATATTGAGATGCCTGGATGAATTGATAGATATTAAGTGTCTTTAGAAGAGACTATTCCCAGGTTTTCTGCCGTTGCTCTATGATAAATTCTGCTACAGCTTCAGGGCCTTTAAACCTATCTGGATATCTTTGATGTAAAACACTAGCTAATTGGTCACAGTCTCGGTCTTTTCCACCCTTGATTGTAGTATTTTGGGGTAAAGGAGAGTTACAAAGAAAAGGTTGATTGCTACCCTCCAGTTGCTTCTGAGTGAGCCCTTTGGTAACGCTTAGATCCGTAGCAAGAAAAATAGCATCGTTGAGGTCGGCGTTGCGAAGATCGGCGTCACCGAGGAAGACGGAGGTGAGGTCGGCGTTGCGAAGATCGGCGTCACCGAGGAAGACGGAAGTGAGGTCAGCGTTGCGGAGATCGGCATCACTGAGAAAGGCGTCTTCGAGATAGGCGTAAGTAAGGTCGGCGTTACGGAGGTCAGTGTCGTTGAGGTGAGCGGAGTCGAAGTCGGCATTACGGAGGTCGGCATTACGGAGGTCGGCATAGCTGAAGAAGGCATCCTTGAGATAGGCGTTGCGGAGGTCGGCATTACGGAGATCGGCATAGCGAAGGTCGGCGACGTTGCTGAGGTCAACGTTGCGGAGGTCGGCAGAAGTGAGGTCGACAAAGGGGAGGTCAGCAGAGCGTAGGTCGGTCCCGCTTAAATCAGCTCTTGACAACCTAGCTTGACGAAGTGAACGACAATGTCCAACCACCCGCTCTAAGAAGTATCTAGGAACAACTGAATAAGATTTAGCGTAAAAGCAACCAGCTACTAAATCCTGAACCGCTTGTTTTTCTTCAGATTTATTCTCGCTATCTAAGCGGCTATAGTCCTTTCTTATTTTGTCTTCACGCAAAAAGTGTTCTATCGGTGCTGCAATAATTACAGCTGGAATAACCAATAAGACAGAACCTTTGAGAAGGTTCAAGCGTTTCTGCCAAACGCTTTTTTGAATAAATTGTTTGGCTGGTTCTGACAGAGAAAAAGTATCTACCTGCTGCTTCTGAAATTGCAGTGCTTCATTCAGAGGAAATCCCTGTAGTAAATATCTCTTTGACTGTTCATTATTCTGCCAGTTAACAGCACTGGCTTCAATACGTCGCTGTTGTCGCAACAAATCCCGATTTTTCTCAATCCATTGCCTGAGCAACTGCCAATGGCGGATAAGCGCTTCATGGGCTACATCAACGATCGCACGTCGTTCTTGATTTTCACCTTTATCAATCACTTCACTGGTCACTAACAGGCGATTATCTTTGCTGGACAATGTATCAATGACTGTCCTAACTCGTTCTGCTGGATGTAACGGTTCTGAAATCAGATTATCCAGAAAAACTCGACGCCGGGTATCTTCGGTCCCTTCACCCAACTGGGTTAACTGCTGAAAGATGTGCTGTACTGTACGCTGCTGATCAGCGTCATAGGTATTGTAAATCTCGGTTGCTCGTTTATCCAAGGTGCCATTAATCCCGCCCAACTCTTGATATGTAGAGAGCATTAGCGTATCTGTCTGTCGGCGTTGCCATAATTCCTTGAGGGTATATTGCAACAGCGGCAAACTACCTGGTGCTCCCTTGATATCAGTAAGGATTTCGGTGACTAGGGCCGGTTCAATCGTTAGGTTAACTTGCTCAGCAGGCTTACAGATGGCATCTCGAAACTCATCTTCTGTTAGCGGTAAAACACTAATAGTACGGGTTGGAAGTATTTTGGCTAACCCACTGTACTCTTGCTCTAAACACTTACCAACAAAATCAGCCCGCATCGCTAACACTACGCATAGCTTATTTTCTGAGGTTTCTAATGCCCCTAGAACCGTTTCAAAGAAGTGTTGCCGTTCAGCATCGTCCTGGCAGAGAGTAAACACCTCCTCAAACTGATCAATAACCAGCATTACTTTCTGAGACTCGGCTGTTTGCACTAAACGCCTCAGGCCGTCTGCTCCTTTTTGGATAAGGTCTTCAGCTTTCACTAGCTGAGCTGTCCGTTCTAAATGATCAGCACTCGTGTCTACAAATACCTCTGCCAGTGCTTGACAGGGCGATTCCCCTGGCAACATCAACCGAATATCCCATTGATCGCTACCCGAAATTCGCCCCTGCTTTAGTTGATGCAATAGCCCAGCCCTCAACACAGACGACTTCCCACTGCCCGAAGCCCCCACAATTGCTACAAAGTTTGACGTGCGAACCGCATCGATTAGTTCATCCGTAAGGGCTTGACGACCATAAAAGTATTGATAGTCGTAGTCATTATCATCAAAGTAAGATAGCCCTTTGTACGGGCACACTGCATCAGGGTCATTAGCCACCTTGCCCGCAGGCTGTATGGGCAAACTCCCGGTTAACGTAATCGCCTCGCCAAAGGTGGTGCAGATAGGCACCTGTAATCCACCCTTGAGGGCTTTAGTCACATAAGCCACTAAGGCAGAGGTATCGATCTGACCTTCTGGTAGGCGAGTCGGGTCCAAGCCTTCCAACAGTGCTTTAGTCAACACACTATAGGGAGTGCCCACATCTTCCCAAGATTGTTCAAAATCACGGGATGACGCGATAAAACATCGATTTCGATTTTCATCATTACCAGGGTTTGCGGCTTCTAAATCAACCAGGAGTGAGCCACTATGGCAGCAGTC
>JBCCXQ010000099.1:0-13525 GCA_039191365.1 Cyanobacteria bacterium P01_F01_bin.13
AAATTGCCGCATTGTCACCAATGCCAAAGGCCATAATGGCAAAGGGAATCCAGGCAATCGGAGCAATCGGAGCCAATAAGGTAATCACCGGCAAGGTGAGTTTGCCAAAAATATCAAAATAGCAGGCCAATCCGCCTACACCAATAGCGGCAATAAAGCCTAGGACTAACCCCGCCAACACACGCTTAAGAGTGGCCACAATAGCAGTTAGTAAAACAAAATTGCCTCCAGTACGCTCCACACCAATTTTTGGGGCAAGAAACTGTTCCTGATTGCCGATTTCGGCAATAAACTCATGGGGTGGCGGCAAGATTAAGGTATTTACCCAGCCAAGCAAGGTTAGTAATTCCCAGATGCCAATGAACAGCCCCAAAGAGAGGCACCACCACATGACTGAGGTGGCTACAGTCTGCCACCAGCGATTACGCGTTTTGGAAACGCGAAGTTTGGCTGGACTGACAGAAGATTTTAATTGCATATTCTTAGAATGAAGGAGTCAATTTTGGGGACATAACGCTAGTAACTAAAGAACCACTAACCAACAATCTTGTAACATAGGTTTTACACTGCAGATGTTCTGCAGAAGCCAGTCCAGAATATGTATAATCGACCTCGCCGTAACCCCAAACTTAATGCAATTATGAATAACCTAGTACGGTGGGTTGTAGGGTGGCGTTCCGGCCCTGCCCATGGGGGTGTGGGGAACTCGGAGGGACCCCACGCAGCCGGTTTTGCCCCCAACCAAAATCCTGAAACATCGCTGTGAACTTTAAACAGTCACCTTCACCTTCACCTGTTCCCATAGCTCTGGACTCTCAGCAATCACCTCTTCCAACAAAGAGAAATTAACAAAGTTATCATCCAGATCCGTATTAATGTAGTTCAGCTCCTTCATACTCTCCGCACGACCATACATAAAGTCACGCTTATCGCGAATATCCACGCCAGGGGGCTGAGCCTGGGCAGAGGCCAGCAGACTATCCATGTCGGTCTTATAGTATTTGTCGATGGTAGTCTTAGCGGCATTTTCAAAATCGCTTTCAATCTCGTACTGAGCTTCAAAGAAGACCCGAATCACGTCTTTGACCATTTCGGGCTCGCTTTCAATAATCTCATTACGCACCGCTAGCACACAGTCTGGATAGCCATTGCCGTAAATATCAACGCCATTGCCAAGAATATTGCCGTTGGTCTCGGTCTTTGCCTTAGTCGCATAGGGTTCAATGTGACTAACCGCGTCTACCTGTCCTGCCAGATAGGCGTTTAATAGCTCAGTCGAGTCGCCCAGATAAACCATTTCCACATCGTCATAGCTCAGCCCTTCTTTTTTTAGATAGTCATAGACGATGACATCGAGAGTATCAGCCTGGAATGTGGCAACTTTTTTACCCTTCAGGTCAGCAAAGGATTTGATGTCGGGTTTAGCAACAATGATCAATCCTTCCACACCACTACCGGCAACAACCTGGAAAGAGGCACCCTGAGTATAGGCTGCGATCGCATTAGTAAACGGAATCACCGCCATCTCTACCTGACCAGTGGCCAACTGCACTGCCACATCAGCAGGCATGGGTGTCAGAGCCGCTGTTCCCTTAAACCCATACTTAGCAAACAGCTGTTTCTCAGCGGAGTAAAATAGGGGCATATTACATAGCCCGGCCCCATGGGCAAACTTAATCTCACGGCCATCCCAACCACCTGAGGCAGCAGGTTTATTGCCGGGAGCACAACTACTTAAGAATGATAGTAGAGAAGGCGTCATTGCTGCGCCCAGGCTCATCCCAAGAAAACGACGACGGTTAATGCGAGAATGCAACATGATTTAGTCTCCTTAGTTCAATTTATTGATTAATGAAGTAACAAGGCCAATGGACTGAGGCAAGAAAAAGTTTTTTAGCATAAAGCTTCACCCCGACGGCGGATGATAGGTTTGACAACTGGTGCAGTAATGTGACTTATAGGCGTCTGGTCTGAACCAGCCGTCATAGACCTTTTTCACATAGGGAAAAACTTCTTTAGCCAGCTCACGACGGCGTAGTTCATCCGATGTTAAAGGAGCCTTGAGCATTTCGGCTAACTCATCCAGTAAGGCATCCTTATCTACTCGGGTAAACGTGCCCTTTTCTAAAATTACCTCACCCGCCACCATCACCGCATCAATTCCGTGGGTTCGACTACGGTGAATAACAGCTTCCAAAACAGGAATAGTATCGTCCAGATAGGGATACGCTAAATGCTCCCAATCCATGACTACTAGATCAGCCGCTTTTCCTGATTCTAAAACACCGACATCATCGGCAAATCGTGTAGTATGAGCCCCATTTTCCGTTGCCATCTGAAATACTTGAGGCGCTGTAGGCACCAGAGAATCCATGCCGGGGACTCGATGAAGCTTAAGAACCAGCCGCATTTCCTGGAGCATATCACGGTCATCATTAATGCCCGCCTCATCCAACCCCATACCCACTTTCACTCCTTTCTGAGCATAGTGATTAAGGGGGGCCACACCACTCTGCAGCCGCAGGTTAGAGCTAGCATTGTGGCAAATCATCGTCCCCGTTTCGGCAATCAGGTCAATATCTTCTTCTGTGAGCCACACACCATGGCCCAGGGTTAAATGAGAGCCTAAAACACCTAATTTATTAAGGTGTTTTACTGCTGAGGTGCCCGTACGACGATGAGCATACTCCATCTGGTAAGGCGTTTCCAACAGGTGCATGTGCATACCCACACCGTATTTGTGAGCATACTCAGTTTGTTTTGTAATAGCATCATCATCACACCAGTGCAGATTCGCAGGTGCTAACTGCAGGCGAATGCGGTCATCGGCGGCTCCTTCCCACTTTTTCCAGAGGGTTTCAAAAAACCATAGGTAATCCTTTAACGGCACCTCATGGGGTTTGAGAATGGCCTCCATATCCGCCGCAATACTGGGCGGTAATTTGGCAACAAACTCATCATTAGGCTCGTAAACAAAGTGGTTCTGCGTGCGCACGCCAAAACAGTAGGATGCACGCATACCAATGTCTTCATAAGCCTTAAGCACCTTACTCGTAATCTCTGGCCACAGATTGGCTGGCCCCGGCAACCAACCATGGATATGCTGGACTGTCGTAATCCCTGATTCCACCATTTCGAAAGCAGAGTAGAGAGTATCCAAATAAAAATCCACCTGTCTGGCGGACAGGCGACTGGCAAACCAAAGCTCTAAAGGATAATCCAACGACCCCAACTGAAAGGGGGTTAATCCCACATGGTGATGACTATTAACAAAGCCCGGCATCACTACATGGTGAGCTGATCCCAACGCATTATCCGGCTGATATTTAGCCGACAACTCTCGGTAAGAACCGATCTCTATGATTTTACCGTCTTCTACAAAAACGGCACCATCTTCAATAATCTCAGCCTCTGTGCGACTGATAGCTTTGCAAACAACATATTTGCCTCGAATGAGAGTGGAAGGCATGGCAGAATCCGCTGAGACAACGAACTTCAAAAGAGAAGTCCAGTGAGGCCCCGACTGCTACAGCTAACTATAAAAAGACTAAGCTAATACTGCTCCAGAAAGGGCTTCAGGGAATGTTGCGCTAGTGCCCGAAACACCTTAATCTAGGGCCTAAACCACGCCAAGCTTAGACCGAGCTATAAAGGGAATCATAAATGAACTACTTTTGAAAGAACCGTATACGTCAATACGCTTCTCTTAGAATCTAAGTATTTTTTTGTAAACCTCAAAGAAACAATGACACTCCCCCAATCATCTCTCAATAGTTTGACTGTTCAAACTATCGCTGACCATCTAACAACAGGGAAGTTAAGCATTGCAGAATTCTTACAGGTTTGTCTCCAGCGAGTTGAGTTACGAGAACCCCAGGTGAGTGCATGGACATATCTTGACATTGACCATGCTAAAAAACAGGCAGCCAAGTGGGAACAGGTGCTTAAGGAAATTTCTGGGCAAGATCCCCAACCCCCCAATTCTGGACGCTCGGCGAGCGCTCAGTCGAGTCGAGGCTTTGAATCTTATCCTTTGTTAGGGATACCAGTGGCAGTGAAAGATATTTTTGCCACCTTAGAGATGCCCACCTGCTGGGGAACAGAAATTTATCAAAATCGATATTTAGATCATGAGGCGGCGGTTGTCTCATATCTTAAATCTGCAGGAGCCATTATTCTAGGTAAGACCGTTACTACAGCCTTAGCCACCGCCACTGCAGGCTCGACAACCAACCCCCACAATATGGCCCACACCCCCGGTGGCAGTTCCAGTGGTTCAGCCGCAGCTGTGGCCGATGGCATGGTACCACTGGCTATTGGCTCACAGACCATGGGCTCAGTGTTACGACCAGCAGCCTACTGCGGAGTGTTTGGGTTTAAACCTAGTTTTGGGTTAATTTCTCGCTACGGTATGATGCCGGTTTCCCAGGCATTAGATCATGTGGGTATGTTTTCCCGATGTTTAGATGATATTCAACGGCTGCTGACTGTTTTGGTACAACCAGATAGTCGAGATCCTGATTGTCAGACCTTCGAGCAGATTGTTTCTTTTGAACAACCTTTTCCAGGCAAGCTAAAGAATGGAGGCCAATCACTTCGACTAGGGCTAATCAAAACGTCCCACTGGAGCCATGCAGAGGATATTGCCCAATCTCGGTTGTTACAAGCGGTTGATATTTTGAGACAGGCAGATATAACCATTGATCTAGTGTCGCTACCGAGCGAGTTTGATCGATATTGGAACATTGTTCAAAAGCTATGCGCCTATGGGCTTCATCAAAATCACGGTACCCTTTTAACTGAGCATCCTGACCAGTGTTCTCCACTATTAGAAAGTTGGTTAAAACGGGGACAATCTATTTCTGATGATGCATATCAAAAAGCCTGTCAGGAGCGTGATCGCTACCGTAAACTGTTAGCTTCGATCTTTGATCAATACGATGCTGTAATTACGCCAGTGACTACGGGACCTGCTCCCCTGGGGCTGGGAAATACAGGTTCACCTATATTCTGTGGGTTGTGGACCCTATGTGGACTACCCGCTTTGAATATTCCTTTAGGGTATGCAGCGAATGGATTACCGTTAGGATGTCAATTAGTAGGGACACTCTACAGTGATCGGCAGTTGTTGGCTATTGCTGAACACTGTTGGCAGAGGCTGAAGAAGACTTTTGGAGATATTCAAATACCTACAGATGTTGAGTAAGGATAAACTCCACAACTTTTACAACATGTAGATCAAGTTTCTGTAGTTAAGATATTTCAACAGAATCATTCCACAAATTCTAATAACGTTTTCTTAACTAATTGCTACGAAAACCTTAACCATTTTTTGTTTCCTGAAGTGACGATGTATACAAAGTTCTAGTGACCACTTGGTCATACTGAAATCTCTTGATGCCCCCTCACTTGATGTCCCCCTCAGGAAAATGCACCTATGAGCATAAATAAAATATTAAAGCTGGGCCGTTATCGCTATAGCAAATGGTTGTCCTGGCTTATCGTTCCAATGTTGGTGTCCGCCTGTGGTGATAGCTCTGATGTGGCAACATCCACTGAAACATCTACTGAGGGAGACACGGAGACTGTTGCTAAAGCTGAGCTTCAAGAGGGGGGCAGCTTAGTCTGGGCACGATATGGAGATGCAGACTCTCTAGATCCTCAACGTACGACAACAACATTATCCTGGCAAGTCTTTGATCAACTCTACGATACATTGTTGGCATTTGATGATAATGGCAATGTAGTTCCTAATTTAGCCAAAGAATGGACCGTTAGTGATGATGGTTTAGAAGCCACGTTTGTTTTAAATAAAGGGATTAGTTGTCATGATGGCACCCCCTTTGATGCCAATGATGTGAAATACACTGCAGAAAGAGCCCTGAACGACGATAACCCGAGTGTGACAAAAGGTGCATGGGGACCCATTACCTCAATAGACGTAGTTGATCCACAAACTGTCAAGTTCACCTTTGAGAGTCCCTTTGGTGCTTTTGTAGCGTTTATGGCTGATCCCTTTTCTAGTCAAATTTGCGATAGTGTAGAAGACCTGGGCGATGAATTCGGTGTGAGTGCCGCTGTAGGAACAGGCCCCTGGAAATTGGTGAGTTGGACTAAAGGTGACGAGATTGTTCTAGAGAAAAATGCAGAGTATCAAAACTTTGGTCGCCCAATTACAAACAAGGGTGCCCCTTATCTTGATCAGCTGATCGTTAAGCAAATTCCAGAGTCTCAAACTCGTCTGGCTGGTCTCCAAACGGGTGAGATTCAAGTGATTGCAGAGCCTCCTCTAGAAGAGCTAGAATCTATTGATTCCGATCCTGCTCTAACTAATCATGTGGCTGAAAAGACGGGTCAGAACGTGTTCTTTGAATTCACAATCTCCCGTCCACCGTTTGATGATATTCGGGCACGACAAGCTGTAGCCTATGCCATTGATCCCGATGCCGCGATTGATCTTGTTTTTGGTGATGTGGTAGAGCGGGAAAAATGTACCGTAGCCCGTGGTGTTCTGGGTAACGATCAGGATTTTTGCGCTAAGCATGGCTATAGTCATGATCCTGAAAAAGCAACAGCCTTACTCAAAGAGATGGGCTATGGACCTGATAACCCACTGAAGGTAACCATGATGACCTGGGTGGGGGGTAACCGCGAAAAAATGGTACAGGTCTTTCAAAATCAGCTTAAACAGGTGGGTATTGAGACCGAGATTGAAACCATGGATATCGGTACCATGAATGCTCGGGTTAAACAAGAGAATGAAACCAAAGAAGGGCAAAGTACCTTCGATATGATGGGTTGGGCCTGGTATGACCCGGATATTCTCCATCAGTTGTGGCATTCACCCGGTGCCTATAGTGGCTACCAAACGCCTGAGCTAGATGCCCTGCTGGATAAAACCCGGACAACAGTCGGGGCGGATGCTCGCCTAGCGTCGGTTCAGGATGCTCAAAAGTATCTCCTGGAAAATGCGGTGCACGTACCTTTATATACGCCTGGGTGGCTATGGATTTATACGACTCGCTCAGAAGTCAATGGGTTTAAGATTGGACCGTTTGACCGTCCGTTGTTTAATGATGTGAAGTTGAGTTCTTAGGCTCACGATATAGGTAGGGGCAGGGCTTATAAGTAGGTTGACCCAATTAACTATCAGATATCGAGGCCCCCTCCCGTCACCCAATCCTGGGGGAGGCTAGACTCAAAGTCCCCAGAATTGGGGGTTTGGGGGCAAAAGTTGCGAAGTCAAACTGCTTGTTCGTGTCTTATAAAAGATTGGGTTCACCCACTTACCTGCCCTTAATATTATATCTGCCCTCACAGGGCTGTTCTTCTTTAACCGGGTTTTATGACTCGCTATATTTTCAAGCGTATTCTCAGTGGGTTATTTACCATTTGGGTAACAACGATTGCGGTAACGCTGTTAATTCATTTGGTACCGGGAGATCCGGTGCAGATTATGTATGCCCAGTCTCAATCCACCACACCGGAGCAACTAGAACAAATCCGTCATCAGCTCGGTTTAGATCGTCCTATCTATGAACAATACATCATGTATATGGGGCGAATTTTGCAGGGAGATTTTGGTACCACAATCCGTGGTAGTCAACCAGTTTTAGAATTGTTGCTGGTGCGTTTGCCCAATACCCTGGTATTAGCTCTGAGCAGCCTTATGGTGACGATGGTCGTCGGGGTAACCGCAGGCTTTTTTGCGGCCTATAAGCGGGGCACCTGGATCGATACAAGTCTTATGACTGGTGCAATTTTAGGCATCTCCATTCCTAGCTTCTGGCTGGGTTTAATGTTGATGTATATATTTTCGATTCGTCTAGGTTGGTTACCCGTATCGGGAACTGACTTTAAGAATTTAATTTTACCGGCTCTTACTCTGGGACTCGCTAATGCAGCGGCTGTATCTCGGCTAACGCGATCCTCGATGTTGGATGTGTTTGCTCAGGACTATATACGAACAGCGCGAGCAAAAGGATTATCGGAGACCATTGTGCTGTCGCGTCATGCCTTTCGTAATGGCATGATCAATGTGGTGAATATGTTGGGTCTGCAGTTTACTTATATGATGGGTGGAGCCATCGTAGTGGAAAATGTCTTTGCCTGGAATGGCATTGGTCGGTTGGCAATTCAATCTATTTTTCAGAGAGATTATCCTACTATTCAAGGGTTTATTTTGATCTTCGCTACGGTAGTGGTGATGGTGTCAATTTTGTTAGATATTCTCTATGCCTGGATTGATCCTCGCATTAACTATAGCTAAGCAGCACAACTAAGCTATGACGCAACCGTTGGCTCCATCAAACAGATCGACCGCCCAAAGCTCAGATGAGCAATGGCGTATTGTGCACTCTTTTTTCAGGTTTCTCCGCAGACTCTTGCGCAGTCCCAGTGCCAAATTAGGGGCGGCCATTTGTTTGTTGTTAATCCTAACAGCCATCTTTGCCCCCTGGATTGCTCCCTTTGATCCCACCTCCATGGGGGCAGGCAAGGCGCTCACACCGCCCAATGGCGATTACTGGTTTGGCACGGACGAACTAGGGCGAGATTTGTTTAGCCGCATTGTTTATGGTTCACGGTTAACCCTCAAAGTGGGAATGATTGCCGTCGGCATTTCGATGACAGCAGGGGTATTGATCGGTTTAGTGGCTGGCTACGCAGGGGGATGGCTAGAAGCAATTTTGATGCGTATGGTAGATGTTTTGTTTTCGTTTACCGAAACGTTAATTGCCTTAGCTGCAGTAGCCGTATTGGGACCTAGTTTGACCAATGCCATGATTGCTGTAGGGATTAGCTCGATTCCCTTTTATGCTCGTATTACCTATGGGGCTGTGTTGGTGGAGAAAAATAAAGAGTATTTCAAAGCCGCTCAATCGATGGGGGCCAAACACGGGCGATTGATTTTTTCTCATATTTTGCCTAATATTCTCTCTCCTATTATTGTGATCGCTACTGTTGGTGTTTCAGTTGCCGTCCTTTCTGCCTCGGCCCTATCCTTCTTAGGGTTAGGTGCTCAGCCGCCCTCTCCTGAATGGGGAGCCATCCTGGCTGCAGGCCGAGACTATTTTAAGCGGGCTCCCTGGATTACGACATTCCCTGGGGTTGCGATCGCATTCACTGTCCTAGGATTCAACCTTCTTGGTGACGCTCTTCGAGAAGCCCTCGACCCGCAACAATATGGATGATTAATTGGACTTGGAATAGCTCTTACGGTCCTCTAGCGTTTCTTTTTGGATCGATTTTGTTTGCGGGATTGTTTTTGCGCCTGTCGCTTTTTCTTGCGTTTAGTATTGTTTTTGTTCGGATCCGACAACCCAAATGAAGAGCCCATCCCTGCGGGAATCACTCGCTTTTGCTTTGATGAACTACCCTGGAACCATCCCCACCATGCAAGTGACTTAAAAACATCAGTAATAAAGCCGTGTTTGTGCTTAACTAGCTTTTTGAGCGCACTTTCTGGCCCCAATGTAATTGCCCAGTCTAAATCTTGGATAGTACTCCATTCGGATGATATTCGTTTGCTTTCGTAGTCCTGGCGGATCATCTCTGCCAGAGACTCATGGGGGCACAGGTCTAAGCTGTACATCATCAGCGAATGATAAATAAAATCATCATCATCGTCTGTTTCTTGTCGAAACGTTGGCCATATTTCCTCAAAGTAGTCCAGTACTGATTCTCTAGAGATTTCCCCTTCCACCACCAGGCTCAGCAATGCTCTCATGCTGGCACTGCGCACATATTCATTGACATCAGTATTTTCGATAGTTTGCTTAATGGGCTCTAAATTGCCATCGTAAACAGATGCCAGAACATTGGCTAAATCCTCAGTGACAAAATCTCCAGTAACGTCCATGATGGTTTCACCGGGAACAGAAACAAAGTCAATGATGGGTCGATAGGCTTGCGTCTCTCTAAATTGCGCCAGCAAGTAGAACGCGTAGATGTGGCCAATATAGGCTGGATTTGTGTCAATTTCTGCCAGTTTTTCGGCAGCAGGCATAAACTCTGCAATTAGCAGTGGTGTAATGTCTTCTTGCTGGGCGATGGCCTGCCTAAGGATTTTGCGGGGGGAATTGCTATCACCATTCTCCCTTAACACTTCCATGATGGCGGCTACTTCCATGGTCACTATCAACCTAATCAACTGTCTAGGCAATCATCCTACAACATCGATATTCACTGGCAAAAAGCCCATTAAACAACTTATTATTGTCTCGGCCCGTAATAGTTGGGCACCCATGACCCATGTAGCCCTGGCACTAATCGATGACTTAACCACAGCCGACAGACCGGACCAGCTGCTAGGTCTTTGGTACTTAGAACCACCAGTGATGAACGCTCCTTTGGATGATCGTAAACCATGCCTAGTAACCAGCCATCGTCCTCTTCATCACCAGCAGGCACAAACACTGGCTCATCGGTAAAACTGAGCCCCGCTTCCATCCAGATTTGAGAGGTTTGAGTTTGCAGGTCCACCTTGAGATAGCCGATGGGAGGAGAAGACTCTCCAGCACAGTTGCTGTAAGTCATGTAGAGATAGCGAACCGCTTGAGTTTCATAGTCAGGGTTAGTACAGGGATATTCAATGCAATAATTCTCAAGAACGGTGCGATGGTTGACGTTTTTTTGCAGGGGCTGGATGGTTGTTTGCCATAGATAGGTGGGTGCGATCTCATCAAAGTCTGGTGCATGGCCCTGCCAGCTACTCAAAAACCCCTGTTCCAAACCTGACTCTGGCCAACCGGAACTATAAACCACCACAGAGCCATCCATATGGTCGTAAGCACAGGCCTGGTGAATCGAAAACCAGGGCGACGTTTCAACGGTTTGCACCGGCTGCCCTGCCATCAGTCCATCGGGACGGGGGACTAAATGCACCCGCGTTGGCTGGTCGGTTTGTAGCTGCAGGCAATCCGCTGGAGACTGACGCCCGAGGATAAAGGGGAATGGGTTAAAGGTTAAACGGTTTTCAACAAAAACGTAGTATGTGTGGGTGAGGGCAAAATCATGGGGATTGACCATGGCCCCAGGCATCTGAAACTGAGAACGGGCACATTTCTGCCACTGCCGGTCGTACTCCACAATGTCAATGGTGAGGCCTTTTAGTCCAGCCGCCCAGTGCCATAGGACGATGCGATCGCGCACCGGATCATGATGGGGATGGGCCGTCGTTGCCCACTGTCCTTGGGCAAAGCGTTGGAATGTTTGCCAACGGGAGTTTGGTAATGGCTGGGAAACCAACTGTCCCTGGGGGTCTTGGGGACCGATGGTATCTAGGGTATAGGAATCAACTTGATACGGTAGCCCGGCCTCGTACATGGCTAACAGCCGGTCTCCCCAGGCCACAGCGCTTACATTAGCTGGGTTTTTTAGATAAAGCTCAAACAGGTTATCCTGTGGCTTTCGGGTACCAAAGGTGGACCGAAATAAGAAGCGATCGGCTCGTTCTTCTTGCTGATACTCCGCTGTCTTGACAAACCTGGAGTCAAAAAATACCCGTCCGTCATTGCGAAATGCGATCCGACAAAGATACCCATCGCCATCCAAAAAATGATTGACTCGCTGGTTACCCCGCTCAAATCCGCTGGGGCCATTGTGAAACCAGGTGGAGTCTAAGAGGTCCTTAGGGAGTGCCCCTTCAATATTAGTGATTTCGTAGGAAAATTCTGATTTTTGTGACCGAAATGCCCCAAACCATGCATCTTTTTGCGTCTGTCTTAGATTACTATCACGCTTGCCCCAAACAATTTGGTCGGCATTAATAGGTCCCTGGTCTGTAATCATAGTCAGGCCGCAGTGCGAGAACTAAAGGATTTACCCTTACTAGGATAAAATATGGCGCTACCGTAGAGGTACAAATGCCATGACCGTTAGGAAATACTCCATGCCGCCATTGCTCCCTACCCATCCGCTAGTTCTCAAGATAATCAAAGTGATTTCTTGCATACTCATTGCTGGTGCATTGGGTCTGGTGGTAGGTAAGCTGAACGGTATCATCCCAGCCCATTCCTTTCTAGAAAAAGTCTTTTGGATTGCTACAGTTGCGTTATTGTTTCATGTTTTAGAAGGTATAGCCGCAGCTATTCTGGCCTATCGATTAAAGGAAAATCCAGTTAAAGCAGGTATGTATACCTTTTGGACTGGCATTGCAGGAATTACAGAAATGTTGCAGAGACTCGACAACAATCGTCAAGTAACAACAATGGAGTAGCCTGACTTCTTTCCAGGTTGAACAATACGTGGAATTATCCCAGACATTATTGGTCAAGCTGCAACAGAGTATGTAATAAAACATCTGCTCCCTGCCCACATTGTTCTGGTGAGGTATATTCATCTTCCGCATGACTCACCCCTGACTGACTGGGCACAAAAATCATCCCCATTTTGGTAAAACGGCCAATTTCCTGGGCATCGTGGATGGCTCGGCTAGGCATGGAGTAATGGCTCAGCTTTAGGGAGTCACATACAGCAGTAATAGTCTCTTGAACCGTTTCACTGGCCAGGGTGGGGGCCACCGCATGTTGTCGTTCTAAGTGAATTTGAGCACCCGTTATGGCTTCAATCTCTTGCACTCGTTTCTCTAAAGCACTCACCATCGCCTCAATGGTTTTCAGAGATAAATCTCGCATATCAATGGTCAGGTCCACCTGCCCTGGCACAATGTTGGCAGCGTTAGGAGTTACCTTGAGATACCCCACGGTAGCCACCTGGTCCCCGGAAACCGCCACATCATGCACTGCTGCTATCAGTAACGAAGCCGCATAGAGAGCATCCTGGCGCATATCCATGGGTGTGGTGCCCGCATGATTCGGACGCCCTATAATAGTCACCAGGTAACGCTGCAGGCTAACAATGCCCTGGACTACACCAATTTGACAATCTCTCGCTTCTAATACACCGCCCTGTTCTACATGCAATTCTAAATAGGCTACTATGTCCTGGGCTGTTCGTTGAGCCGTGGTAAGCCGATTCCAGTTCCCACCAATCCGGTGTAAACAGGTTTGAATCGAGGTGCCATCCAACCGTTGATAGAATTCTGCGTCAGTGTAATGGGCCGTACCTGCCATGGCCTTACTGCCAATCATCTCTCCCTCTTCATCGGTGAACACAATCACTTCAATAGGATGGTTAAGGCGTTGTCCGGCTTCATGGAGCGTAGCCACAACTTCGATGCCCGCAAGTACTCCCAAGGCTCCGTCATAGCGACCTCCAGCAGGGACTGTATCAATGTGGGAGCCAGTAGCTAGAGCTGGCAGATCTTGGGTACCACTGTAGCGACCGATAATGTTGCCAGCGGCATCTATGGTGATGGCCATGTTTATCTGCTCCATAGCGGCAATCACTTGCTGGCGAGCAGCTAAGTCTTCTGGGCTATAGGCGGTGCGGCGCACACCACCACAGGAAAGTTGACCGATGGAGGCCAAATCGTTCAACCGTTGTTGGAGACGATTATGATTGGTCTGTAATGTGACGGTAACCATAGTGATGCATGAAAGGCAACGCAGAGGTAAATATTACC
>JBCCXQ010000100.1:0-13371 GCA_039191365.1 Cyanobacteria bacterium P01_F01_bin.13
CTAATTAATTATTAAACCCCGTTCCAATTTCATCGACACGCAGCATCGACACACAGCCATGACTTCTTCACTTGACCCCCTTACCTTCACCGTTCCATTAACGGCTGCCAACCGATCAGCGGCCCAGACCATGGCCGAAAAAATGCCCAATGCAGCCAAAGCCCATCAGGTGGAACGCAACATTTTAGCGGTATTAGCCACCCAATACTATCTAAAACTACTAGGGTTTAGCAGTAATGCTAATCCTAGCTTTGATTTACTGCACCAATGGGCCGACAGTGCAGCGGCTTTGATAGTCCAAAACGGTATCATCGATTGTTATCCAATCAGTTCCGGCCAAACCGCACTGTCTCTACCCAAATTGTCCAGCCATAAACTAGGGTATGTTGTCGTAGAGCTAAGTGACGATTACCACGAAGCAAAAATGCTAGGCGTTGCCCCTGCCACCGCTACACAGCTCGCAGTCCACCAGCTACAACCCCTTGATACTTTGGTAGACTGCCTTACCGAGACACCGTTGATTCAACTTCAAACCTGGTTAGAGCGTCAATCTCTTAGCGTTTGGACTACCCTGGATAGTCTGATGAGTCCTGAGCGAGAACCCCATATTGTTATGGCGACCGTGGAGTTGGATCGCCAGAGCACACCCCAACAGCGGCTGGCACAAATGATTCAAGAACTCCATGAACAGACCGGTATAGCCCCAGTGGCAGAAGAACCCACTACAAATCTGAGTCAGCTTATTCAGCAGGTACAAAATGATGAGCTGCGCTGGCGCGCAGCCGAATTGTTATGGGAATTAGACCCCGATCATCCATCTAGCCCCATTATTCGAGCCAAGGACCTGGGCCTTTACCTGGCCGGGCATTCCATTGCCCTGCTGGTAGGGCTACTGCCTAAAGCGGATAATCAGACGTTAGTTCTAGTGCGAGTTTGCTCCATTGGAGCATCGCCAGTTCTACCCAGCGGCATTCAGTTTGTGGGTGAAGATATCGACGGCAACCAGATTTTTGATCTTTTATCCCGTCGACAAGATGACTATATTCAGTTCAAATTTACCGCCGATGTCGGCGATCGTTTTACCCTAAAGGTGGGTTTAGAAGATGCACAAATCATAGAAAACTTTCTGGTATGAGAATACCTATAGCAGCCGTTATACCGTAAGCATCTGGGGATAGGACAATAATGGAAAAGAATCATAGCTATATTATTTTTGTTCTCCGCATCGGTCGAGGTACCTTTTCGGAAGGTTTTCCCGTTACCCTCCAGGTGTTTGAAGCAGGCTCAATTGTCAAAGAAAGTCGGCTCCCCGATATTCCTGCTAATGCCGCGTTGCCCAGCCACTACCAGCGTTGGCGCAGTAGTTACGATCAGCTAGGGAATACCCGTAAAATCTCTCCTGTAGCCGGGCAACAGACCCATGGACGATTACTAGAAGAATGTCGTGACGCCACCAGTGCCTTTGAGCATCACTGTGAAGCTTGGTTTCAGGGCTTTGAATCCCTGCGTAAGTCGATTTGGGCCGAAGCCAAGTCCCGTTCTGCTGAACAAGTTTGTGTCATTCTCGATGTCAACACAGGCTCCCACGACCAGGATACTCAGTTGCGAAAGGTCCCCTGGCACCTGTGGAAACTATTTGACGACGATCTGCCCAATTCCGAAATGATTCTGAATGCGGGCTTTAGCCGCAGCGTGCGCCAGTTTGACCATCAGGTCAATATCCTGGCTATCTTCGGCAGTGCGGAAGGAGGGCTGCAGTTAGATAAAGATCTCGCTGCTTTAGAACAACTGGAGTCTAAGGGCGCTGTGATCACGGCGTTGAAACAACCCAACCGAGAACAGCTGCATGATCATTTGTGGCAACGCTCTTGGGATGTGATTGCGTTTGCGGGCCACAGCGCAAGTGAGGCGGGCTATCGCCAGGGGCATATTCAAATTCGTGATGATACCAGTTTGCCCCTGAGCGCCCTAAAGCAAGATCTCAAGCACGCTGTTGAGCAGGGGTTAAAACTAGCAATTTTTAACTCCTGTGATGGTCTCGGCATTGCCGACTATCTTACGGATTTGAAAGTCCCCATCATGATAGTTATGCGGGAGCCAGTACCCGATTTGGTAGCCCGTAAGTTTCTGTTCTACTTTCTAGAATCTTTTTCTAGTGGGGAGCCGCTACATACCGCCGTACGCACTTCTCGCAAGCGGCTGCATTGGCTAGAAAGCAATGACGATGAATTGCCCTGTCCGGCAGCTACCTGGTTACCGATTATTTGTCAGAATCCGAACCAGCCACCTTTACAATGGCCTGATATGTCTAAACAACACCTGAAACCACGCTCTAAAACACCCGAAATAGCCCAGAAAAAGACCGATATTAAACTGTGGATCACCCGAGGGATTGTGGGACTGGTGGCTCTTGCCGCAATCATTTGGGCTATGAAAAAGTTCTTTGGTTCCCCTGCAGGAGAACAGATCGCTGGCAACAGTACGATCAGTTCTGTTATAACTCCTAAAGCCTTTGAAAATCGCATCAGTCAAGGGGAAGAAAGTCTGGTAGCCAACGAGGCTGAGCTCCTGCCCGAGAGTTTGTGTGACCCTGGAGATCACAGCAATTTTCAGGTATTTAAAGATATTGGCACCCAGCAAATGGCCAGCCAGAATTATGGCAATGCTGCTGCCAGCTTTAGTACGGCTTTTGCCCTGTGTCCTGCTCCTGAAGTGTTAATTTACCAAAATAATGCTGAAATTGCGGCGAGTGGTGAGTCGCCCTATACCCTGGCCGTCTCTATTCCTATCGGTGGCGCAAGTCCTAGCAATGCCCTGGAAATGTTGCGGGGGATGGCCCAGGCTCAGCTGGAGATTAACGACAGCGAGGCTAAAATCAACGGCAGACCGCTGCAGCTGCTTATCTTGGATGATGAAGACAATCCACAGATTGCGGCTGAAATCGCCAATCAGCTGGTGGATAACTATCCAGAGGTGCTAGGGGTAATCGGTCACTGGACCAGTGACGTGAGTTTAACGGCGGCTGCAGAGTATGAGCAGCGTAAACGGCTCACCTTTGTTACCCCCATCAGTACCACAAATGAACTGTCGGACTTTAGTTCCTGGGTATTTCGGTCCACCATCAACAATCGCAGTGGCAGTCGAGCCTTAGCCGATCATATGGTGAATGTCTGGCAGGCAAAAAAAGCCGCCATCTTCTGCGTTGAGGGAGTTACCTATAGTCAGGAGATTTGTGCTGGATTTAAGAGACGTCTGAGCAGTGAAGGTGGAGAGATTGTCCAACAGTTTAATTTAGGCGATCCTCAGCTGGATATTCGTAAAAGTCTTAGGGATGCCAAAGCCAAAGGGGCCGAGGTGATTTTACTGGCCTCCAACAATGCCTCAGTTGCTCGTTCTTTAGAGATTATCAACGCTAACGGTGGTGAGCTAAAGTTGCTAGGAGACATGGCCAACTTGTACACCATTGAAACCCTTAAAGAGGCAAACGCCATTGGTATGGTGATGGCAATTGCGTGGCATCCAGATGGTCCGGTAAATCTCAACTTTGTTAACGAATCTGGCAAGCTTTGGCGGGGACGCACAAATTATGTCACGGCCCTATCCTATGGTACGACCCAGGCCATGGTAGAGGCGATTCGGCAAGCGCCCAGTCGGGCAGGGGTACAGGCACAGTTGCGGGATCCTGAGTTTAAGGCCCCTAGCCCCGATGCAGTACCCATGACCTTTGGTGAAACGGGCGATCGACCTGCCCCAGTCCAGCTGGTAGAGGTGCAGCGACGCTCTCCCTCACTGTCGGGAACCGGAGCTGACTTTATCCCCATTGACTAGGGTGCTTGAATCAAGACGGTTAAGGCTGTTAAGCCTGTGGGGACAGACTTATGAACGTGACAGTTTTATGCGATCGCTACGAAATTAGACAACCTCTGAACAAAAAACCGGGGCGATATACCTATCGAGCAGCCGATCGTCACACTCAAGAATCCGTCATCGTCACACTTTTAGTGTTTGGGGATGGTCTTGATTGGCATGAGTTTGATCGATTTACTCAGGAGGCTAATGTCTTCAAAACCCTTAGCCATCCTGCCATACCTCCATTCCAGGAGGCCTTTGAGTTCGATTTGTCAGGGGTGCGAGGATTGGCCTTTGTGCGGACCTACATCCGAGGGCAGACCTTAGCCGAGCACCTGGCAGCCGGTCGAATATTCAGCGAAGCAGAGGCTACACAAATCGCTAAGGAGAGTTTAGCCCTATTAAATTATCTCCATGGGCAAAACCCACCCATTGTCCATCGGAACATTAACCCTAACAACATATTGTTGTCCGCCCGCACCGGACATATTACAGGTAAGGTGTTTATCACTGATTTTAGTTCTGTGCAAACGTCGATACCGGTAGACGGTTGGACTCAAAGGTTTGTCGGCATCTATGACTATACCCCACCAGAGCAGCTTAGTGGGTATGCGGTGCCAGCATCGGATCTGTACAGCTTAGGGAAAACCTTAGTTCATTTGATGACGGGTCAACGTTCTGACCATCCATTTACACAAAACGTACATACTTTAGTTGAGTCGGCGCACAATACATCGTCCGATTTCAAATGCTGGCTAAGAAGACTGTTAGAACCCAGACTCAATAAACGCGCTAAATCGAGTCGAAAGGCCCTGCAGGCATTAAGGTGCTGCACTCAAAAAGAATGGAAACAGTTGCCATCATTGGAAAATCGGTTTCATCATAATATGCTTCTGCTTGGTCTGGGGGTAGTTTGTCTATTTCAGCCGGTCCTTGCTATTTATTTTTTTATCCATTACATGTCCTTGAATTGCGCAGGTGCAGTCAAAATTTTATGTGTTTTATACACGCCGTTTGCAATGATCGCAGCTTTAGTGGCCAGTTTATTTTCAACCGGGACTATTATGTTTTTAATTTTGGTTTCATCGATTTTATTAGGCTATATACTCACATATGTCTCTCTTTGGGTTGTTGTCCTACAAAATTTCTGGATTCTTGTTAGTAAAATGATTCTTCGGATTAAAAATCATTTTGTATATTAAGACTGCGTTTGAAAAATCAACCTGGCCAAGCTGAAACAATCTGCACCTCAAAAACTACGACAAAGCTTCAACGCTCCTGACAGCAAGCATGGATTGTCAACTGCTATGACTGTAAAATAATATCTATCACACCTTATATTTTGATGCTCCGTCTGCTTAGTTACCCCCACTTAAACAGCTGGCATGAATAGTCAAGATCGCAAGCATGTAGCCATTGTCATCTATGTCAGTGCCGGTAGCTTTGAGACGGGATTTCGTACGCGGGTCAATATTCTCAATGACGGTAGAACGGTGGCTGCTTTGCGGGATTGTCCTCAGCTGCCCGGCGCTACAGATATTCCCACCCTTTATCAGCGATGGTGTAAGACCTACCACCAGCTAGGACTCGATCCGGGGTTAAAAATGTCCCCCATTCAAGCTGTTCAGGGACAATCTACCCATCATTCCTCCAGTGATGAATGCCAGCAAGCGGCTCAGCAGCTAGAGGCAGCTCTCAAAAACTGGTTTGCCAGACAAGAGTTTCGGTTTCTAGAAGCCCTGATCAAAGCTGAATCCATTGTCTACAGCGATCAGTCGGTGCCCGTAGTATTTGATTTCGATACGGGCGATCGCACCGTTAACGATCAGCTCCGAAAGCTGCCCTGGCATCTATGGCAGCTGTTTAGACGCACCCTTCCCAATGCTGAAGTGGTTCTAAGCACCGGTCGCCATCGTCATGTGGAGGGACTCCAGCGCCCGGTGAAGGTATTAGCGGTGTTGGGCAGTAGCGAAGGGGGGCTGACATTAGATGAGGATCGCAACGCCTGGCAGGCCTTAGAACAGGATGGGGCGCAGCTGACTGTGTTATCGCAGCCAACGGCAGGAGAGCTTAATCAACAGTTAAAATTGCAACCCTGGGATATTCTCTTTTTTGCAGGCCATAGCAGCACTCAACAAGACCGCCTGGACGATGGCTATCTGCAGCTCAGTGACACGAATATCATTCAGCTAGAAACCCTGGATGAAGCTCTATATACAGCGGTGAAACAGGGGTTAAAACTGGCTATTTTTAACTCATGCGATGGTCTGGGGTTAGCCAGTTTTTTAGCTAAATTAGCCGTCCCATTTTCCATTGTGATGCGGGAACCGGTGCCTGATTTGATCGCCAGAGAATTTCTAGGTAACTTTCTCGCCGAATTTACCCAGGGGAAACCGCTGTATATCGCCATGCGAGAAGCCCGCAACAACCTCAAGTGGCGACAGGGCGATCCCCAACAAAGCTACCCCTGCGCCACATGGCTACCGGTACTGTGTCAAAATCCGGCCCAGTTGGAGCTATTTTGGCCGTCTGAAGCATCATCTTCTGATGAAGCATCTTCTTCTGATGAAGCATCATCTTCTGATGAGGCGTCATCTTCTGAACCTGTGTCTACCCGGCCTAAAGAATTTAAACCCATTAGAAAAGTTCCAGGTACCACCAATCGGCCACGCAAGTCTCCTGTGCCACTGATGATCGGTGCCTTGGGGGCGGCGGCGGCGGCGATCGCAACCGTACTTTGGCAGCCATGGCGGACGCCGCAAACATCCCCACATGTGATTGAGCCGGTACCAGGGGATGCCTACAGCATTGGAGAAGAGTTTCTACTCCAGGGACCCCGTAGCGCTGATGCCCAGGCTGGGGCCGATGCCTTGCGTCAGGGCAACTATGGGGATGCTGTCAATCACTTTCGGACAGCATTAAACACAAATCGAAACGATCCTGAATTACTGATTTACTTTAACAATGCCCAGGCGATGGCCAGTGGTCGACCCGTCAAAACCATTGCTGTGAGCATTCCTGGCACCGATGCCGCCGATGATGCTCAAGAGTTATTGCGGGGCGTGGCCCAGGCCCAGGCCAAAAACAACTGTGGCATAGCGTCTGTTACCCGAGCCATGGCTGACTTAGACCAGCCGCTCAAGTGTCAGGAGAGTGACATTGCTCTGCAGGTCATTATTGCCGATCATGAGAACCGCAATGATGCCAGCAAGATTTTAAGCCGTTTTGAACAACTCAGCGCCGACGGTCGAGTGCTGGGATTAATTGGCCGTTATAACAGCAGCATGACCTTTACGGTCGAAGACAGAATTAATCAAGGCAATAAAATGCTGGTGATTTCAACAACAAGCACCGCTGTTAGACAGCCGGACCAGCTGCCCAGTGGCTACGTGTTTCGTACCGCTCCCACTGATACGGCAACAGCCCAGAAGTGGCGAGATTATTTAGAATCCAAGGGAGTGCAACGCCTGGTGGTGCTATCAGACTCTGGGCCTAACAGCGACTATAGTCAATCCCTGCGCAATGAGCTAGATCAGCTTCTCTCGCCAGCCGTTAGGGAACAATCCTATGATTGTGATTTGTCGGCCATTCGAGACTGTCTTGATGAGATTCAAGGACAGTCCATGGATGCCATTGTTTTGATCCCGTCGGATGATCGAGACTACATTGGTTCTGCCCTTAATTTTGTTGAACGATACGAGGCCAGTAATGGGGAGAAACCCATTGTGCTTGGGGGCGATACTCTCTACGGGAGTCAACAGGTGTTGGAACGGATTGCCAGGGGCAGCTTGCTAGAACAGCTGATTGTGGCCGTGCCGTGGCACCGTAGTCAGAATCCCACTCCATTTGAGCAAGAGGCGCTACAGCTGTGGCGCTCTCAGATTAACTGGCGTACAGCCATGGGGTACGATGCTACCCAATTGTTGATGTTGGCAGCCAATGTGGTAAGCAGCTGCAATCACACTCGCCCTGATATGCAAAACTGTCGTCAGCACATTGGCGATGCCATCCTGGCCAATGGGTTAGAAGATGGGGCAACAGGTAAGGTGCGATTCTATCAGAATGGTAATCGCATTGTTAAGAGTGGCGACCGGGTGAGTGTGCTGGTCAAGGTAAACTTGGCCCAGCGCACCTTTGAATGTATTGCGTCAGAACCCTGTGCTAACTAGCGTTTTGCTGGTTTTCGTTTGAGCGCTATTAAACCGATGGCAACAGCCCCCATGGCAATGGCAGACCCTGGTTCTGGCACTGAAACAGAATTGAGAGGATTGTTGGGGTCCGTCAGCTCATCCTGGCCGTCTTCCACTTCGCGGTCAAACCGGTCAGCAGCGGCTTCAGCCTGGCGCAGCAGTTCTCGCTGGCGCTCGTTGACGAGCACCAACATGGAAGAATAGGGAGTCACAATTTGAGTGCGTTTTGCGATCCCATGGACCCCATCCAGGTTCTCTAGCTGGCCCATATCCACCGTGCGGCTGCGCTGCAAAATCAGCTGACGAGCGGCCACTGGAGCAAATTCATCCGGGGCAAATTCATCTGACTGTGGAGCGCCATCGTCAGCGGTGATTGACCACTCGTAACCGTCGATGATGTTTTTATCCAGACGCTGAAGTACGGCAGTAATATCGGTTGCAACACCGCCATCGCTGGTTTGGATGGCTTCTAACAAGCTATCGTCGTAGGCGGCGGGCAGCTGATTGCCCATGTGCACCAGCCACAGTGGTTCTGATATTTGGGGCAGTGCGATCGCATTGTCCGTTAGCTCGTAGCTGCCTGCATCGGTGAGTAACAACACCGCGTCATAGCTCTGGGGCAGACGCTGCTGGGCAAACTGCTGGAGCATTTCCGCAGGCTGCAGACTGCCGTAGGGAACAAGATTTTCAAACGCTTTGAGAGTATTGCCAGGAGTGAGAGATTCTCCAGTGGCGGTGGTCACTTTGAGAGTATTGCCAGGAGTGAGAGATTCTCCAGTGGCGGTGGTCAGGTAAAAGTCCAGATTGTTCTGTTGGGTGACTTGCTTAAGCTGGTGCAGAGCCTCCTGGTAGCCGCCCTGGCCCATGCTGTAGGACGTATCCAGGACTATCGCAATGCGTTTGCCAGCGGGGACAGCCCGGTTTTTCGCTGGTGTAGCTGTTACTTGATACCCCTCGGCTAGCTGCACCCGATGGGCCGTTGCCTTAGCCTTCTTTTTTGCCCGAATTGATGACTCAAACCACTGATCCTCTGAAACCTTTACCGTCTTGCCTCGACGCTGATGGACCGTCTTGTTGGTCCAGAAGATATTTCGCTTTTCAGTCAGCTGAGGTAAAGGCCAGGTGCCATCCTGCTGGAGTACCTTATAGGTCATCCAGAGATGCAGTTCACCAGGGTCTTTAAGAGACTGGGCAAAGGGAATTGGAAATACCCGCAACCGGTACTGTCGGGGGCCCACCTGCTCCAGTAAGGCCGGATCTTCTGCGCGGCGGGTTTCAGCCCGTTCCAGTTCTCCTTTATAAACCTGTTGGGCCGCACCGCGAGGAGATACCACAAAGGGAAACCGCAGTGAGTCTTTCTCCTCCGCTAGCCAGAGACCCGTAATGGTGGCACTCTCGGGTAGAGAGAAACTATAAAAAATCTCCTGGTCGTCGATGGTCTTATTCTCATACTGTTCGTAGATTTCCACCTCGGCCCAGTCGCCCTGCTCATCCACAGAAACCGTTTGCTCGGCCAGACGCACCACCTTTTGGTCCAGGTTAAGCACGCCAGCCTGGGTTTCATCCCGGTTGGCTGTTGCCTGAAGCGCCCGGCGAATGGCATTTCGTTCTGCCTTTTGGATAGGGACATCAAAAAAGTCAGCGTAAAGTTCAGCGGCCCTATCCGCATCGTTGCTGTCGCCGTTGTAGAGAAACGGCGACAGCAGACCATTATGGAAATTTTGGAACCGTTGATTCATCGGCTGGGGCAGTGCAAACACATAGCTATACATCTCCCGCAGCTGGTTGCTTTCTGCGGCGGTGCCCAGGTAGCGATAAGGGGAGAGATAGCTGTGGAGTAGCCCCTTACGAATAGTTTCCGATTGAGCCACCAGAACAACGCGATCGCTAGCGGTTTGCGGAGTCGGACGCGCTTCTAGGAGGCTAAATGCTTTAGCCTGGGGCTGGGGCAATTGGAGTAGCCAAAAGAGTCCACAGCTCAGGCCTACGACAGTGCCAGTAACCGCCCAGCTGTGGCCGTGCTGCTTAGCAAAGGCCGTACGAATGCGATGCCAGGAACGCACATAAAAGTTGACCATGACATAGGGCAGTGACGCAAACACCGCACAGCTCATCACCCACAGGCTACCGAATAACAGACTGACGATGATGATATGGGGATACCGCAACATCTGCCCCAGATCCCGTAGCAATCCTACCCAGTCAGTATTGAGCAGTCCATTAATGCCGCCATAGACCATGATGCAGAGGGCGGGCACGGTGTAGAGCAGTAGTAGGGTGCCGGCATACAGCCCTGTGACCAAAATCAGGCTGTGGCCAATCATTTGCACCCAGGCCAGCGGACGGCGGTAGGCAGCATACCCGGCCACGGTCTCAATGGCGAACATAGCAATGGATGCCAGCACCGTAATCAGAATATGGGCACTGGCCGGGGTGGTTTCACGAATGACGAACAACCTGAGCAGACACAGACCAAATAGGGGCACTTCCACACCGTAGAACAGCCGCATCAACAGGATTGGGTGTTTGCGTAGCCATTTGCCCCCGACGATGGTGCAGAGTACGGGCACGACTAACATGCCCAGGATACTGGCCACAAAGGCAGGGGGAATTTCACCGCTCAGGGCGGCTTCAAGGATGGGGATACCGGCTATGGGCAGCAGCCACAGGTAAACAAAGCCGATAAATGCTGTGTTCCAGGTCCAGAAAATGGCATGGGAGAGCCAATGGAGCGCAGTTTTCATGGGTGATGCAAAGGAATAACGCTAGCTGCGTAGTTTGACACAGGCCTATCGGCAGCGTTTACGAGGGAGTCGGGGAAACTTTACGAGGAGTTTATATATGAGGCGGGGTGGGTTTCGAACGCTACTGCTAGCCACCGAAACTCACCCCGCTAATGTCTACTGGGAACGTACCAGCCGCCGTTTCCCGTAAAGAATTCGGTGTCGGTAGGTTCTAGAAAAGGTCGTAAATAGATACACCGTAGTGTTGCTGTGTCCAAACAACGCCTGAAATTTTCGGGTTTGCCGGTCCAGCAACAGAAGTAGTGATAACACGCCTGGCTGACCCCTGTGCCAAATTAAGGACATGGGCTTATGCGTCCACTAGTAGGACCAAAATTAAAATCTTGAGGTAAGCCTGCTCCAGCCATCATTTGCTTTGAAGGAGTCCCAAGTAGATGGTCCCAATTAACTATGAGATATCGGAGGCCCCCTTTTATGGAAGTATCTGTGTTTGCCTAATTAGGCATTCTGGGGTTTCCCCAATTCTGGGGGAGACTAGACTCAAAGCCTCGAAAATTGGGGGTTGGGGGCAAATACTAAGAAGCTAAAAAAGTTCAATCTTCTATCTTCATAGAAGATTGAACTTAATCCACCTAGAAATCCCCGTGTATTGCAGTTTGTTAATCCCTTTGCCATCTGCAAAAAAAGCTGGCTATGGTCTAGGCAGTTCCCTCTAATCAAGAATTGCTGATGGCTAGTCTAAAAGGGTTTTGGCAGTTCCTAAATACAGATGTCAAGGATATTCCCTGGGGTGAACTGGCCGAAAAAGGAATTGAGGCGGTTAGTGCAAGTAATGATTTGGGTGAAAAGTGGGAAGACCATAAGTCAGACCTAAATCAGCTAGCTCCCTATTTTGGGAAAGTAGAACCGTTTTTCAAGGTGCTGAGTGATCCTGATGCTCAAATGGTGATTTCAGGACTGCCATTTGTTTCCATTGGTATTGGTCTGCTGAGAATCTATCTAAACCTGAGTAACACTGAGCCCACGTTTGAAAGTTCGGTGGTGCTGGTGGCGCAGCTGGCCTATTTGCAGAGTTTAGAAGCGGTACTCGATCAAGTGACTGATGCAGAAATCACTGAAAAACTATCAACGATTTCTTTGCAAAAGCTGTTGGAAAAGCAGATTGCTCGATTGGATGCTGACAAGCTGAGTTCTAGCGAACTAAAAATAGTCACGAGTCGGTTTAGGGAATCTAAACTGGCGGAGCAGTTTAGTAAAGCGTTAACGGAACAGCTCCAACAGACTGGATTGGATACAGCCGAAGCGCAGAAACTGGTGGAACAGTCATCTATCTAAAGCCACCCTCGACAGCGCCACCCTCGACAGCGCCAACCTCGACAGCGCCACCCTCGACAGCGCCAACCTCGACAGCGCCAACCTCGACAGCGCCAACCTCGACAGCGCCAACCTCGACAGCGCCAACCTCGACAGCGCTATCCTATTAGGTGCTCAATTGTCTACAGCCCAAAATTTAACCAGTCAACAACTTGAAGGAGAAACTCCTCCCCTACTATGTAATGCCACACTGCCACCAGAACTAGAAGCCTACGAAGACAGAGATCGGGATCGCATGCCTACCATTTTAAGAGAGCGCTATCCTGACCGCTTCGAGTCGTTAGAAGCCGCCGAGAAATTTATCCAGAAACAACATCCACCAAGAAAGACTACACCTCAAAGCGAAGATAGTTAAGAATGACGGTCCTTAAGGATAAAGGAATCAAGATTAAACAATAAAAGAGTATCAACTCAAAGCGGGACGTTTTCACAAGGAAAGTATTCAGGCATCAGGAGCCAGGGAGGTCAAGGATTCTAACTCCTGGCTCCTGACTCCCTACCTAACCAAGATTCTCAGGCTTTAAATTGATAACCTAATTTTGGTGTTTACTTTAGCCCCTGTCGCCACTGACGATAGGTCCAGCCTAGCGACCGTCGTGTCAACCATAAATAAACACCAGTCAACAGCGCCAACCCCAGGGCCAACCCCCACTTTTGAGCACTGACAGCAATCAAAGTCCACACCCCAAAACCAAAAGCTGCACCATAGCCACACAGGCTACTAACAAGCGCGATCGCAACCCCAAAAAAACCGCGCCCTGCCCAAAACCCCAAACCACTGCCTACCACGGCACCCAGCACCGCGCCCAGCACCGCCAACTTCGGCTCCTGATCACTCAGCTTACCCACGCTATAAAACCCCAAAACCGCTATGGATGCAGCACCGCTCACCAGCCTCATCAGCCGCTGGGGACCATAGCCCAGGGACTCCAGTCCTGTAGCCGCTCCACCCACCGCCAAAAAACCACCCAATATAAGTGTCAGATACCATTTTGGAGTACTGGGGGCCAAACCCAAAACACTAAAGACCAACTGGCTAATCGCCTGAAACGAAAAAAATGCGATCGCACCCAGACCCAGCGTATACAATACAATTCGCCAACTCCGGCGACGCGAAAACGGAGAGTAGCCCATGACGATAACCAGCGGATAAACAGCAACAAGTATTCAGCGTAATCGAAGATTAATACATTTGAAGATACAAAGGGTGGGCA
>JBCCXQ010000101.1:0-13370 GCA_039191365.1 Cyanobacteria bacterium P01_F01_bin.13
CGGTCGAGCACGTTGTCGACATGCATGGCCGGATCGTAGTCACGGACCATTGCGATCGCAGCGTGAGCAGCACCACCCACAATTAAGAAGCCGCCAATCCACATATGGTGTGTGAACAGACAAAGCTGAGTCGCATAGTCGGTTGCCTGGTAAGGATAAGGCGGCATCGCATACATATGCTGAGCCACAATAATCGTTACCGAACCACCCATAGCCAGATTTATCGCCAGCTGAGCATGCCAGGAAGTGGTCAAAAACTCAAACAACCCATCGTGGCCATTCTTAGCAGGGAAGAGCAACGGATCGCCCTTCTGACCTTCCAGAATCTCCTTCATGCTGTGACCAATACCCCAGTTAGTGCGGTACATATGGCCAGCAAAGATAAACATGACTGCGATCGCCAAATGGTGATGCGCAATGTCAGTCATCCAGAGGCTTCCAGTAACCGGGTTTAGACCACCCTTGAAGGTCAAGAAGTCAGCGTAAACACCCCAATTCAGAGTGAAAAATGGCGTCAATCCTTGAGCAAAGCTAGGGAACAAGTCCGCCATAAATGCCTTGTCAAACAGATACTCGTGGGGCAGAGGAATATCCTCCGGAGCCACACCAGCGTCTAATAAAGCATTAACAGGCAAAGCAACGTGAATCTGGTGACCCGCCCAGCTCAATGAACCCAAGCCGAAAAGGCCAGCCAGGTGATGGTTCATCATGGACTCCACGTTCTGGAACCACTCAAGCTTAGGAGCCTTAATGTGGTAGTGGAATACACCGGCATTAACCATCAAACCAGCCATCACCAGCGCACCAATAGCAGTGCACAAAAGCTGGAAAGAGTTGGTGTAACCAGCAGCCCGCCACATCTGGAATAACCCAGAGGTGATTCGAATACCTTGGAAGCCGCCGCCCACTTCACCGTTCAAGATTTCTTGACCAAAGATAGGCCAAACCACCTGAGCACTGGGCTTGATGTTAACGGGGTCCGTCAACCAAGCTTCAAAATTAGAAAATCGAGCGCCATGGTAATACATGCCACTCAACCAAATGAACACAATGGCCAGATGGCCAAAGTGAGCACTAAAAATTTTACGAGAAATGTCCTCTAAGTCACTGGTGTGACTGTCAAAGTCGTGAGCGTCGGCGTGGAGGTTCCAAATCCAAGTAGTGGTTTTGGGCCCCTTAGCCAAGGCGCGGCTGAAATGACCCGGCTTACCCCATTTCTCAAAAGAAACAGGTACCGGATTTTTATCAACTGTCACCTTGACTGCTGCCTCCCGCTCCCGCGGGGTAGTTGTCATGGAGACTCTCCTCTCTCTAGACAAAGAACGAACAGCCTAAAAAATAAAGAGGTCAGCAAAATGCTTCATTATTGAAACAATTGCGAACATTTAATACTGAGATGTTAACGCAGTAAAAATGATGACGCTCGCCATTTAATAGGATTGCTCCTGAGCATTATAGACTTCGCTCTTCACCGATCCCGCGTCGAGTTAACAATAATTCAACCTCTGAAATCCTCTTAGGATAAGGGTCGCAAGGTAGTCGTTTGTACAAAACACATATTCATCAGTGCCCGCATTAACAAATCTCAATAGAGTCACTTAATTTTGGCAATACGTCATGAAATATGCATAAAACTCCGAAAAATCGACTTGCTTTTGCCGATCGTCACCATAGACCCTATTAATAGTCAGGATTTCAGATTTATATGCATTTGTGTTTCTGTTTATTTACTTTTGTAAAGTAGCTGAGTGTCATGGGTCTTTTGGCAATTGACAACAACTTTATTTGTTAAATGTTCTTGGGCAACAGCCAGCTAGTATCGATTAGGCATGGTTGTGTCAACTTGATATCAACGCAAATTATGATTTTGGCTTTCCATATTTTGGGGCATCAGCATCAGCGTCTGCTAAAGGTAGCTCTGTCGCTTTCTCTAGCAGTATTGCTGCTAATTACTGGCTGTAGCAGCCCCCCTGAGTCAGCTAAGTCACTATCAACAGTGGATGAGAAATCCCGTGTTTCAAAGTCCGCCCGCCTTCCATTGCAGCAGGTAGAGCCCCCAGCCCTGATTCAGGAACTGACCCCCTGGCTTACCTCCTATGAGCCCCAAGTGCACATTCGTCAGCCCCAAGCCGATCAAGTATTTGATGACACAACCATCAGCATCGTTTTGCGAGTCCAAGACTTGCCGATATATAAGGATAAAACCTGGGAAATAGGCCCCCATATAGAGCTTATTCTTGATAATCAGCCCTATGGTCCGGTCTATGACCTTGATCAACCCGTTATCCTTAAGGACCTGACCCCAGGGACCCATACCATCCGTGCTTTTGCCACACGGCCCTGGTACGAAAGCTTCAAAAATGAAGGAGCCTATGACCAGGTAACGTTCCATATTTTTGCCAAAACGGATGAAAACTCTCCAAAGGCTAATCAGCCTTTACTCACCTATGGAGCACCCGTGGGCACCTATGGAGCTGAACCGATTTTATTGGACTTCTATTTAAACAATGCGCCTTTACATCAGGTGGCCCAAGACAATCCAGCAATTTCAGATTGGCGGATCCGCTACACCATTAACGGCGATGACCTTACCCTCAAAAATTGGGAGTCCATATATATAGAGGGTCTAAAACCAGGTCAGAACTGGGTACAGCTTAGCTTGGTGGATGATGCAGGTAAGCCCATGGATGGCGTTTTTAATAATACGGTGCGACTCATTGAATACGATCCAGACTTAGATGACACGTTGGCTAAAATCGTCCGGGGAGACGTCACGTTAGAAACCGTGGGCAGTATTATCGATCCAACCTATGAGCCCCCGGTGTCTGAACCAGTTGAACCATTGCTCACTGAAGATGCAACGGCTGAAGAGCTGGAAACTGTTCTGGAAACGGACACGGCAATTCCCGAGGCCAGTGAACCTGAGACCAGTGAACCTGAAACGTCTGACAACGCCAGCAAATCATTAGAGAAGACCTCAGCCGATCACGTTTCTGACGATAATGCTGTTGGGCTTGATGAGTCTGCGTCAACCACTGACGTAGACTCTGCAGACGTTGACCTGCTCGAAACACCAGAAGATATCTCTACAAACAGGGCTATAGAAGAAACATCAGAAGATATGTCTGCGGAGACTTGGCTAGAAAATGATGTCCAGCCAGTTGAAGAAACTGAAGCTGACACCGACCGAACTGACTCGTTTGACAGTGAATCAGACTTTACCCCAGCTCAAGTTTTAGAATCTGAGTCGAGTTCTGAGCCAGCTGTCGAGGCAGCAACTCAAGCCGAACCAACGGCTGACTCCCTTGAAGAAAATACAGAAGAACATGTATCTGAATCCCCTGTAACTAAAGAAGTCACTCCACCACAGCGGCGTTACTTTCAAGGACTCTATGACTATCGTGATCGCGCCATGCGAACGCACGAGCGCTAGTTTCTTGCCCTCAAATCACAGGCTTCCGGCTTCAACTCCCGTTCCATCAGCCCTTCCACCGCTTCCTGGGGCGTTACCACCCCCCGCAGTAAGCGATGAACCTGGCGGGCAATGGGCACCGGAATGCCTTCACGGTTAGCCATATCAATCAGTACATGAGCCGTATTCACTCCTTCAGCAGTACTCCCCAGCTCATCGAGAATATGATCCAGTTTTTTGCCCTGGGCCAATCCATAGCCCACCCGATAGTTACGGCTGAGGGAGCCGTCACAGGTTGCCAGCAAATCCCCCAACCCAGAAAGACCATAGAAGGTTTCAACCTGGGCACCCATGTGCACACCCACCCGCAACATTTCAGGAATGGCACGGGTGATCAGCGCTGCCTTGGCATTAGAGCCTAGTTTGAGGCCATCGCATACACCCACTGCGATCGCAACCACATTTTTGAGCGTCCCTCCCAGCTCAGCCCCCACTGGGTCCGGGCTAGTATAAATCCGAAACGTCTCTGAGGAATATACCTGCTGCACCCGTGCCGCAGCATCCACATCCGTGCTGGCGACAACTGTGGCTGCAGGCAGCTGGGCTTCAATCTCTTTAGATAGGTTGGGGCCAGACAACACCACAATCGGATTATCAGGAAAGGTATCGCGAAAAATTTTCGACGGTGTTCGCGTCGTCTCAGGATCCAATCCTTTAGTCGCTGTCACCAAGATCGTGTTCGGCTTTAGCTGGGCCGCCTGCAGCTTGCTGGCCAGGGCCGCTACCCCCTTCATGGAAATCGCCGACACCACAATATCGGCATCAGCCACAGCCGTAGCCAGCTCTAACGGGCCACGGCGTGACCAAATCTGCACCTGGTTACCGTTACTTAGAGCCAACCGCGCTAGGGCCGTTCCCCAGGCACCCGATCCTAGAACCGTCACCCGTGCTGTTTGCTTGAGGGCTTCTGATAGTGCAATGGTCGGAGTTTCAGACGCTGCAGACGAAGTAACCACTGGGCAAATGTCCCCTCAAAATTTAAAATCCACAACTAGCCTAAGCCAATGACACCGCTACGGGAGGCTGATATTGGTCAAGCTGATAGTCTGGGATGCAATTGTCGCGCATAAAGGTGTAGTAGTCGAGCAGGTTGCGATCGCACCGCTCTTCAGACCAGCCACAGTAATGCTTCAAAACATCCGCCACCACCGGCAGCGCATCAAACCCGTAATTGCCGCGCATTGATACAGCCGTCCGTCGCCGACAGATATCCACATAGGTACGCGCCAGTTCAGCCCGAATGCTATAGACAATCTGAGCCTTGATATCAGGCTGACCCGTTACAATCGGTTCAGCCAGTTCAGGAAATTCTTCAACAATGGCTAATACCTGAGGCGTACGCGCACCGTAGAGCGATAAAAGATGAGCAACCACATCCCGATTAGCCGTTGTCATAAAATCTTTGGCCTTGTTTGTGGAAATGGCTCCTGGTAGCGGAGATTGCCGAGTAGCAGAATGGCTGGGAGGTTTCTTCTGCTTTTTCAACCGCTCTTTAAGCGCCGCATGCTTTTTCAGTCCCTTTTTAAGCGCCGTATCCACCATCTCCTCACCCACCTGACGGTGCGTAGTGAGCTTGCCACCAATCAGAGATACCATATTCTCCACACCTTCAGGAGTGTGATCGTACAGTACATGGCTGCGGGTAATACTGCTGGTCTTTTTACCTTCTGTGTAGGGCAACGGACGCACCCCCGCATAGGTAAACTGCACCGACTCCCGCGTTAGCTGTGCTGTCGGTATCACCCGATTCGTCTCATTTAATAGATAGTCAATTTCGTCATTACTGGCATGGACTTTATCTAAATCCCCATCCTGGCGAATATCTGTCGTGCCAATTAGACACATCCCCAGCCACGGCAAGATAAAAAACGGTCGACCATCGGTAAGGGCCTCCACATAAAGCGCCTCATCTGGTGCTCCTGGAAACTTATCCACGATGATATGGCTGCCTCGGGTACCGCCAATTTTTCGAGTTTTACCTACAGGGGCAGGCGCATTGCCTTGAATACCGCTGCGACACACCTGATCCACCCAAGGACCAGATGTGTTGATGACCACCGTCTGATCATGGCCATGCACTGTAAATGCCTCGCCAGTCTCACTATCACGACACACCAAGGACGAAATTCGGTTGCCACTACGCTGGAGCTGAGTCACCGTCACATAGCTCAGCATGGTGGCCCCTGCATCCTGAGCCGAGAGTACTATCTCCAAACACAGACGCTCAGCATATTCCACCTGTGCATCATAGTATTGAGCCGCCCCACAACACCCATCTGGTTCTATCGCCCGAAACAGCTGCTGCATCTTTTTGCCTCCCAACATCCGATGATTTGGCAGGCTCTTGTCGTAGCTCAGCAGATCATAGAGCGCCATCCCGGCCTGGATTTCCCAATAGCTGCGAGAGCCCTGAGCATAGATGGGAATCGTCATCTGGATCGGCTTCACCAAATGGGGAGCCGTTTGCAGCAAAATTTCCCGCTCCCGCAGGGATTCACGCACCAAATTAAACTCAAAATACTCCAGGTAGCGTAAACCACCGTGGACCAAGCGACTTGACCAGCTAGTCGTACCACTACCAAAGTCGCTCTTTTCAATCAAAATAGTCTTTAAACCACGCAGCGCACCATCACGGGCTACAGCCACCCCATTGATGCCACCACCAATCACAATCAAATCGTAGGTCGTCGCTTCAACTGTTGAGTAATCAGGCATAGTTGCCACCAAAAGTAACGATCTGCAGACAGATAATATGTATTAGAAAACGAACAATAGTTCCCTATGTCTCAAGATGGCACAGATTTTTAGAAATTGTAGGGGCGTTGCACCGAAATTGTAGGGGCGTTGCATGCAACGCCCCTACAATTCTAATTTTCCTAAACGCCTACGGTTTCTTTGGGCTCAATGGCCACCGTTGCCTTCGCTTCCCTAAACAAATGATTGGCCCACTGCTGAACGTCGTAACGACAAATCGCCTTGTGTAACTTCTTCATTCTTTCCGCTTGTTCCTCGGCAGACATAGCCAGGGCCTCGTCAATCCGTTCATCCATCCGAGTAGACGAATAGGGATTAGTCAATAAGGCATCGGGTAGCTCCACCGCAGAACCAGTAAACTCCGACAGAATCAGAACACCGTCCTCGCCGTTGTGCACTGCCACATATTCCTTGGCCACCAAGTTCAGACCGTCACGCAATGGACAGATCCAGGCAATATCAGCAGCCTTGTATAACGCCATCAGATCGTCATAGGGCAGAGGTTCAGTAAACAGCTGCACTGGCGTCCAGTTGAGGGTACCAAAACGACCGTTGATTTGGCCCACCATCTGCTCAATTTGCTCCTGGGCAATGCGATAAACCCGCATCCCCTTCGCGGCCTTCACCGCCGTCATCATCAGGTTAACCTTACCCATCAATTCCGGACGTCGGGCCAATAGACGTTCATAGCAAGCCAGCATTTCCTTAGCCCCTTTGACATAGTCCACCCGGCCAGCGGACATGATCAGCTTGTTATCACCAATTTCAGCCCGTAATGTCTGCACCCGATCCTGGATCGAAGGCCGCATCACCACATCGTGAATTTTTTGAGGGCTGGTGCCTACTGGAAACGCATCAATGGTGACAATGCGGCCCTTGTACCTCAGCTTGGTTACCATTTCAGGCTCGGCTAGAGCAGTGCCTGTTTTAGTAAAAGCCTCGGGTACAGGAATACGCTCGACCACATCCACATCACGACAGCTGCGAGCCGCTGACACAAAGTTTTGGACATAGCGAGGAATATGGAAACCACACAAATCACAGCACAATAGGCTATCAATGATGGCATCTCGCCAGTGAAGAATATTAAATACATCCGCCGCTGGGAATGGTGTGTGGTGGAAGAACGCAATCTTTACATTGGGCATCTTCTGCCGGATGTAGTAGGGCGTCAGCCAGAGGTTGTAATCGTGGATCCAAATCAGCGCATCATCAGCGGCATCCTCACAGGCAGCCTCAGCAAACAGACGGTTAATATTTTGAAAATTTTCCCAGTCCGAACTGTCATAGGTAAAGTGCTCAGGAAACGAGTGCAGAATTGGCCAAAAAGCTTCCTTGGATGTGATGTGATAAAAATTACGCACCTGATCGGCATTCAGGGGAATCCGTCGTACCACACAGCTATCGCTGCCCCCTTCCATGGTCACCCGATCAATAAAACCTTTGTGTTCAGCCTCAGTAATTTGTTTCCATGCTACCCATGTGCTCTGATCTGCATTGGCAAAAAAGCTTTTTAATGTGGGTACAATTCCATTTGGACTCTTCTTTTCACGGTAGTAAATCTTGCCATTTTCCTTCACCTCGTCATAGGGTTCGCGGTGGTATAGGATCACCAGGGAAGATTTCATATTGGTTTCTCCTGCAGTTTTCTCAACAGCGGTTAATCAAGTTTGGAATCCAAACAAAATAAAACCCAGCAGAGACAACTGCTTTACTAAGCTGTCTCTCCTGAGCCTCAACAATTGCATGAAAATAATAATAATTAAAATCCGCTGACGACTTCTGCCAATACATCAGGGTTTACAGAGAGTTACATTATCGTATTGAGTCTTATTTAGCAATTGGACGTGTATTCTCCCTTAATCTCGTAATTGAGATAAGAGAAAATATTTCCAGGAACGAATTTAACAACGTGAGCCACATATGTTTTTTCACTCAATATCGATCCTACACTCTGTCTAGAGATGTAAATCATGGGTGCCCTTCTGTCCTATTTTGTTCGCTGGGAACTATGGGCACATTTAGCATTCTGAGCTAATGTATCGCTTCTGCGCTCCCTTCATTAACAAGACATACGGTGATTGCAACTGCCCCAAAACGAATTCAACTAGTCGAAGATGAAACCCAAAGCCTGCTGATGTGGGCCGAAAGCATCCAACGTTCGGACGCAACATTTTTTGAGAAGGCCCAGAAAATTGCTCGCCGACTGGGAGCCCACTATCGTGCTGACCGCCTAACTGAAGTAGGGTTTTGGACGCCTGATTTGACGGGTGACATTATCCAGTCAGAAGATCGGATCGTGTTAGAAGTTTTTACACCGACAGAGGATATTGACTTCCGCGTTCCTGAACAAACCATCACCTTTAATCAGGTGCAAATCCCTCTGGTTAAACAGGGAGAATTTGTCTGGGGTGTGATTGAGGGCATGCGTCCCGGTCGCCGTGAGCGTTCTGGATGTTTTTATTGGTTACGCTATACCGATCAGGACGGGCGGATTCACATCATTCGGGATCCCCTAGCCTATTCTCTGCCCTACGGTATTTTTGCACCCGCAGAGCTGTACGACATGCGCTTACTACAGCGCCAGCGGGCTGACCGCAGCTATTTTCGTCGCACCGGCAGCAGCTATAGCGATACCGATATTCCCCGTGCAGGTGCACCGATCAATATTCTACAAATCCATGTTAAAACGGCCTCCCCTCAAGGCACGTTTGAAGGTCTCAAGGAAATTTATCAGCGGATCTCAGACAAGCTGGCCGTAGGCGCAGAGCTGACTGCAGAAGAAGCTGTCTACGCAGGCTACGATGCCATTCAACTGCTGCCCGTCGTGCCTACCATTGAGTATCGTCGCGAAGATTCCCACAGCGACTATGAGTTTTTTACGGTTCTGGCCGATGATGAGATCGCACCACCTACCATAGAACTGCTTTCCCCCGATCTTTCGCCTAAAATCACCCAGGCAGTTCTGAGAAAACCTGACACCCAAAACTGGGGGTACGATGTCCCTATTCTTGGGTCAGGGACGACTCATCCGTCTGTACTGGGCAGCCTGCGTCCTGATGAAGTAATTGATTTTATTGCGACACTCCATAATTTTTCAGAAGGCCCCATTCAGCTGATTTATGACCTGGTCTATGGCCATGCTGACAATCAGGCTCTAGAGGTAATGACCCATCAGTTCTTTAAGGGACCAAACATGTATGGTCAGGACCTCAACCACCAGCTGCCCCAGGTGCGGGCCATACTGCTTGAGATGCAACGGCGCAAAATCAATACTGGAGCGGACGGCATTCGCGTGGATGGCGGTCAAGATTTCAGATTCTTTAACCCGCTCACGGATCGAGTCGAACAGGACGATGCTTATCTGCTGGCTATGAGCGATGTGGTCCAGGACATCAACGGTTATCGGCGGCTGATGTTCACTATTTTTGAGGATGGTCGTCCATGGCCCCAGGAGGGGTGGGAGGAGATTTCTCGATATCGAGAGTTAATTGAGCAAAAGCCCGAATCATTTCAGTGGGGACCGCTGATTTTTGCCCATAACACCCCATCTCTGCAGGGATTTTGGGACCGTAAATGGCGGCGGGTAGGGGAAGTCATCTTCCAAGGCAACCGCTGGATTACAGGCTGTGGTAACCACGACACGGTGCGGCGAGGCACCCAAGTGGCCATCGACAAACCCATCAACTGGAACTTGGGAAAAACCTTGCCCGATGTGCTTCATAAAGCCTATAACAACCCAGCCACTCAGCTATGGGTGTGTGGCTTTAGCCCTGGCCTACCTATGGACTTTATCAATGCTAATGTGGGGGCTCCCTGGGGTTTTTTTAGAAATACGGATGACCAATATGGCGTCAAGGTGGTCTCAGAGGAAATCAGTTTCCTCGACTGGCAGATTGAGCCTGATATGTATGATCTCGCTGAGGTTTATCCCCAGCTAAAGCAAATGGGATTTCGGGACTTTCAGCAGCTTCGGGATTTCTCCCAAACACTACAGGAGGCTATGGTCAATACGGACTACAACCTGCAAGAGGTTGCCACTATCTGTAGCCAATGTTTAGGGCCTAATACTGAAAGCTGCGAATTACCCACTCTTACTGAGTTAAACGAGTCTTCTTTGGCCGGTTTTCTAGCAAATCTAGACGTGCCTAAACTGAAGAAATTCGCCATGGCCTTTATGGAAGATGGTCATGATCTATGTAATGTGTCTCGTTCCTACGACCGGATCGATAGAGATATTGCCACCTTTCACCTGGCCTTAAGACAGTATCGTCGTCGTCATCCGTGGCTACAGGATAATTTGACTGGCTACGACCGCTTTAACCGTATTAGCGATGATCAGCGCACTGTGTTTTATGGCCTGCGCAGTAACCCTAATGCACCAGGTGAATCTCCCATTTTGATGGTCGCCCACATGGGAGGAGCCCCTGTAACCATTGAGTTAGAGGAATGGTTAGGGTTGACTATGAAAGATTGGGAAGTTGCGATCGCAACGCCCGATCTCACCCCAGATATCGCCCTTAAAGACCTTAGCCACTTCACGCTCAAAGATAGCCAAGGCGTTCTTTTTGAGCAGAAAAATAATCCTCTTTAAAGCCAAAAAACATACTTTTACTGCCTGCAACCCCACAACACTCGACACAGGTTGCGGCCTTGATTTTTCCCTAACAACAAATAATCAGGTACCTTAATTATTCTCTCCAACAAGGATTTTAGAGATCATAGAACATTTATTTTTTCGTCTACACATAACTTTTCAAAGTGCTAAGATTGTAAAATCAATCTTAAGAAAAGACAGCATTGTTCTCTGTAGATCTGTGCAATGTCTGGGGAATTTTCATATGGAAAAAAAGCTCAAAGAACTTGTTGGCCAAGGTAGCGTGTGGCTCTATGTCAAGAGCAGCAACGGCTGGTTTAAAAACGTAGAGATTTTAGAGGTGACCAACACCACCATTACATTCCGTTACGAATCTGAGTCTGAGGTTGAACGGAAGCTTTGGGAAAAGACCACCCGCATTGACAACATTGCTGAAGTAGAGGTGCGGTTGCTCACCGTTCCAAAAGTTGACCAAAAGCTTGATGCTATTCGTAATCAGTTGTCCCAGTTGCTGGACCAAGACGACTAGAAAGTCAACAGGCAATTATCTTGGCAAACATGTTTCTCTTCACCATCGGATAAATCTTCGACATAGCTCATTTCAAAGAAATCAATACTCAAATCTTCGCTCTAGGGGAGTGCGTTTACGCACCCTCTTTTTTATGAGGTTCGACTCTGCTCCTCCCACCCGCCCGTCATCTCCCCATTGGGTGAGCGTAGCCGAACCCCAACTTTTATTAATTTCCCCTAAGACTTTCCCTGTTTTTTTCCACAAAAGAAAACTCGCGACACAATAGGTGGAGTTCTTTAATTAGATCGGTCTCCATGGATGTCAAAGCCGCGTCTACGCGCTTACTGGTGTCAGATATTACCAACTGCTGCAGGTTTTATCGCGATCTCCTCGGACTCACAGCTATCGTAGAAAATCCAAGCTACGCCGAATTTGAGGTGGCGGGACAAACCATCTCCTTATTTCATCAAGAGGAAATGGCCTCCATTATCCATACTAGTGATAAACCGGCTTCTGCTGATTGTCAGGATAAGGCGCTGCTAATTTTCACGATCACCGATTTAGACAGAACTTATTCCACTTTGCGTGAAGCTGGCGTTCACTTTGATGAACCGCCTACGCAAAATAGCGACTTTAATCTCAAGATTGCCTACTGCCGCGATCCCGAAGGCAATCTCATTGGGCTGTTTGAAAACCTGATGTAATCGGGCGGGCTGTGTCCACCCTCTAGATTTATCCATTTTTTGCTCACCTACTTCCACGAGGAATCGTCAATGTCAAAGTACGTTATGGCCCTGGATTTGGGCACCACTGGTAATCGTGCCATTTTGTTCAATAAAGCAGGCGATATCGTGGGTCAAGCCTACAAAGAGCTGACCCAGTATTATCCACAGCCTGGTTGGGTTGAGCATGATGCGATAGAAATTTGGGAGCAGGTGCAATGGGCAATCAAGACAGCCATCGGTGAAGCCAATATTAGTGCCACTGACATTGCCGCCATTGGTCTAACGGTGCAACGGGAGACCTGTTTGCTGTGGGATAAAACAACGGGGAAACCCCTGCATCGAGCCATTGTGTGGCAGGACCGACGTACAGCCGATATGTGTGCAACACTGGCAGACCATAAGGCTGATATTTATGAACGCAGTGGTTTATTTTTGGATGCTTACTTCTCTGGGACCAAGCTCAGGTGGCTGTTGGATAAGGTTCAACCGGAGAATTTGGACAATGTCCTGGCCGGTACCATCGATACATGGGCACTGTGGAATTTGACGGACGGCAAGGTGCATGGGACTGACCATAGTAATGCTAGTCGTACGTTACTTATGAATCTGTCAACCCAGCAGTGGGATGACACTCTGTTGAATATTTTTGGGGTGCCGCGATCGCTACTGGCAGACATCAAACCCAGTCAGGGAATCTTTGGTTACACCGACCCAAGTTTGCTAGGAGCCGAAATTCCGATTGCCGCGATTTTGGGTGATCAGCAGGCGGCGTTGTTTGCCCACGGTTGCGATCGCCCCGGCCTGCTGAAATGCACCTATGGCACCGGCGCATTTTTGGTCTCCCACACAGGCGGAGAAATCGTGCGGTCTAATAATCAGCTGCTCTCTACCATCGGTTGGACCACCGCCAAAGAGGATGGTAGCTACGAACTGGGCTATGGTTTGGAAGGCAGTATGTTTACGGCAGGGGCCTGCATCCAGTGGCTGCGGGATGGCTTGCAGATTATTGATAGCGCTGCCGATAGTGAGCCCTTGGCAACCTCGGTGGAGGATAACGGTGGTGTGTACTTTGTGCCTGCCCTGAGTGGCTTAGGCGCTCCCCATTGGGATATGGGGGCTCGCGGTGCGTTTTTGGGCATTACCCGAGGTGCGACCAAGGCTCATATGGTGCGGGCGGTGCTAGAAGCCATTGCTAATCAGGCCCGCGAAGTGGTGACAGCCATTAATGATGATAGTGGGACACCGATTACGACACTAAAAGTAGATGGCGGTGCCTGTAACAATGATTTCTTGATGCAGTATCAGGCGGAC
>JBCCXQ010000102.1:0-13342 GCA_039191365.1 Cyanobacteria bacterium P01_F01_bin.13
TAATGATGTAACGGAGCCATCAACTGAGCCTCCTGCTAATACAGACGCTGAAAAGGCAGGTCTGAATATGGTGATGCTGATTCAGATTCCGCTGAAGCAAAAGCAACCCTTCTTACCATCTGAGCCTGCAGTTACCTCAACTGTTGATGCGGGAGATTTTGAGTTGGCATCAATGGAGCGCAGCAGCAACGTAGAAGCTGCTGTCATTGGCCATGGTGCCGTGGAAGGTCCCTTTACCGAAATTGACGATTTAGAAATTGAACGGGATCCTGATTTCCCCATTCGCGTCACCGTACAGTTTTACAAAGCCACGAGTAACGGAGTACTTTCTGCTGATGATATGCGAGAGATTCACGAACAAATTCAGAAAGTCTATGACGATGCCGACTATGTTGGCAGTCTGGTTCTAGATGGACGCCAAGGCCGCCCCACTGACTATGCTGGCGACCACACTCAACCCGATGACTGGTGGGAGAAATTCTGGGAACATTCTCGTGAGCGCCTGGATATGACTGAGGAAGAGGCTAGAGAGCTTTTGGAAAGGTTGAGGAGAGAATAATTGTTCGGTTTTTTCACCATCAATCCGTCCCAATCTTTATGGACGCTCCCAGTTTTCCTTTTGTAAGCTAGAAGAATACACACCACCTGGTTGAGCCATGTCTGCTATAGTGCCACCCCAGAAAGTTCAGGATCGTAAAATCGCCAGTTATCTATTGTGGGCTGGAGCGTTCCTAGGGGTATTTGGTCTGCACCGACTTTACAACGGCAAAATTACTTCCGGCATCATTTGGATGTGCACGTTAGGATTTTTTGGGATTGGCCAGTTCGTGGATCTATTCCTTATTTCTGACATGGCTGAGGAACGACAGCGAAAGTTATTTGGGGACCAGCCCTCTAACTTTGATACGCAGCCTTTTGTAGCAGCCGAAGTCAGTAAAGAGACTCTAATGGTAAAGCTACTGCGGCTAGCAAACCTACATGGTGGGCAGGTGACTGTCACCCAAGCTGTTCTTGAAACCGGTGAATCATTTGAAACGATTGAGAAAGAGCTGACAGCTATGGTCAAGTCTGGCTACGCTGATGTTACCAATCGTTTAGATTCGGGCGTAGTGGTGTACGAATTTCCTGAACTGATGTAGTGCACAAGGAGGCGTTGCCTGCAACGCCTGCACATCTCAAAATTGGAATGCCAATTAGATACTCTCTACTGGCCAAAAATCTGATTTTTGACCCAGTCTTTTCCTTGGTCCACAGCCTCAGCACCCAAAATAAAGATTGATGCAACCAGCCCCAGGGCCAGAGTACAGATTGTCAATCCGGCCAGGCTAATGGCACCATCGTCGTCTAAAAGTCCAAAGCCGATGACAAAAATGCCAATGGCGGGCAGGGTATTCGTACCTGGAATCGGAATCATCATACACATGGACATCAGTGCGATCGCAATCCCCAACACCATTCGCCCCACTGGACTTGTACAAATTATCGACAGCCGAGGGCGTGACACAGCTTCAATTTTTTGCAACCAGGGTAATCCTTTGGTAATAAACCCAGCCACCTTAGTTCTCTCAAACCCTTTATCCATCCATTTCTCTGGTAGCCAGGGCTGCTCTCGACCCACCATCAACTGGACTGCCAACCAGAGCATGACAATGCCAAACGGAATTGAATAGCCTGGAGCCGGTACTGGCAATGCCGATGGCAATGACAGCAGCACAAATAAAAAACCAAAGGTACGCTCACCTCCTAAGGTCAGTAACTCCTTTAATGTGACATCCATCCGTGATGTGGCTGCCGCCGCTGCCGCTTGCTCGTGGGGCGTGGGGGTGAGTGAGGGCACATCTAAAAAATAACGCTGAAGTTCAGCGGATAGTTTAGCCATAACGAGTCAATTTAGAAGTTACTTATAAAAGTTTCGCCGGAGATAGCGAAGGTCTGGAAGGGCATAAATGTTAGTGGGCATGGCTGAACCCTTAAGGCCCCCAAAGTCCCATTACACCTCAGCCAATCGACTGAACATGCCCATCCAAGGTTCCTTAGATTCCTTAGCCAGCTTAGCTGTATTTGTGAACGGCTGCTGCTCAGTCTGTCTGACGCACCTGGTCACAAAATTTTTGAACCGCCTCGATGGCCTGCGATCGCAAGTCCACCAGAGGTTTAGCAAATGGTGGCTGCCAGGCAGACAACCCCAACAAGTCTGACGTTACCAGCACCTGACCGTCACAATGGGGCCCCGCTCCAATCCCAATGGTGGGAATGGCTACGGTTTGGGTGATCATCTTTGCTACATCATAGGGTATGTGCTCCAGCACAATTGCAAACGCGCCTGCTCGCTCTAATGCCAAGGCCCCCTGCAAAATCTGTTCAGCCTCTTCAGCGGTTTTCCCCTGCTTTCGGAATCCTCCAAACTGATGCACTGACTGAGGCGTTAACCCCACATGCCCCATCACCGGAATACCAATTTGGGTAAGCCGGGCCACAGTCGTGGTCATGGCCGGGTGCCCCCCCTCCAGTTTCACCGCCTGGGCTCCTGTCTCCTTCATCACTTTGCCCGCATTAATCAGGGCTTGCTCCGGACTAACCTGATAGCTCAAAAATGGTAAATCAACCACCATCATGGCATTCGAAAGCCCACGACGCACCGCTTTGGCATGGTGGATGATCTCATCCAGTGTGAGTGGTACCGTCGTGTCGTACCCTAACACTGTCATTGCCAGAGAATCACCCACTAAAGCAATATCTACCCCAGCAGCATCCACCAGCTGAGCCGAGAGATAATCCCAGGCAGTGAGAGCCGCTATAGACTGCCTCTCCTGCTTCCAACGGGATATCTGAGAAACCGTTATGGCCATGTTTATCACACTTGTAGTCACTTTTACCGGCGGCTAGATCAACCACCTCTTCTACAATTAGGCCACAACAAAACCAATTCGGGGCTACAACTATTATTCTACGAGGCTTAGAAAATCTCGGAGGGGAATTCTATGGAACACCCCTACAATCTTCCTTTATCTTGCGAATGCCTCATGCGCATAGGTTCTACCCGTAGTCAAACTGACCCAGGCTAACCCTTCTGTTGTCCCCACCCAGAGTTTATTGCTCACATCGGTAGCAATAGAGAGCACATGGGACGAGGGCAAATTCGGCACTCGACTCACAATGGCACCATTGTAAGGATTGAGCTTAAACAATCCGCTTTCAGTCCCCACCCAGAGACTTTGGTTTTTATCAAACGCAATATCTGTCACACTCTTACCTCGCATTTCGGTCACAGAGCGGAGCAAAGCTCCCGTCTCTGCATCAAAGACAAATAATCCTTGAGATGTTCCCACCCATATTTGCCCCTGAGGTCCGGTTGCCATTGTTTGAATTGAACGCCCTGGCACATTAGACACTCGATTGAGAATAAATGCAGTTGCCGTATTAATACGAACTAATCCTGTCAGAGTCCCTACCCAAAGCTGTCCAGTCTGATCCACCGTTAATGCGTTAGCGCTAGTTCCTGGGAGTTCCTGCAGTGTCGTCATCAAGAGACCTCGATCGGGGCTGATCATGGCTAAACCTTGATCCGTCCCAACCCACAAAAAGCCACGCCCATCAATCACCATATCCAACACTCGATTAGAGGGTAGTCGGAAATTTTGCGCCGTAATCTGATTAATCCGCGGATCCACCCGAACAAGACCGTTGTAGGTACCCAGCCAAATACGACCGACCTTATCTTGAGCCATAGCATCAATAAATTGGTTAGGCACATTAATGCGAGACTGAATGATGCCCGTTGCCGGATTGATGCGGGCGAGTCCCTGATGGGAGCCAACCCAAAGGCTGCCAGTATAATCCGCCTGCAGTGCCCCTACTTGAAAATCAGTGGCCAGCGGACTGATCTGAAAAGGCCGATCAGACGGTAGGGGAATCACACGTGGCGGGGGGTCTGTGTATCGTGGCGTACTGGTTGATTCTTGGGCACTAACCGGTGGCATCACAGCACTCCACAGTAAAGTTGCACCTACAGTCAGTTGAATCAATGGCTTAGCAGAAATCACAGTGACGTCTCCATGTCGGCTATGGGGCAGCCTGCAACAGCAGGTAACTTGATGCTTTTGATAGCGTGCCCAAGGGCTTGTGTCAATCTAAATCAAACTCAGTCGCCCGACTATTCATCGACAAATCTAAAAAATATATTAGGAGAGAAAAGATGTTCTCAATATGTATGGGAAATTAATCTTAGAAAGAATAAACAGCTTAGAGTCTGCGACATCAGTAAATCCCTACACGCTGTATAAACAGGCTCATATTGCGAAAACTTAATGCTATTGAACGTAGATTCATAAATAAAAGTTATGAATCTATACAGAACTTCCAAAATGCTACTTATCAGATCGCTGATAGTATTCTTAAAGAATTAGGCAGTATTAAACCTTGTCCACGTCCAGAACTGGGGGTTTTGTTTAAAAGTCTGAAGGTTTTACTTGGACGTGGTTGAGCTGCCTAGGAAATAAGGAGAACAGTCAATTTGGCTGTCTGGCAGTGTTTGCTGCTCGATACCATTTTTGAACTCAGCCGCCTCAGAAACATATTGGGCATTCATTAGGCTGCCCTCTTCAGGCGTTGCGATAGTTCTAAGCCATCTAGTTTGATTCACAGGAAGGGAGATATGTCTTACTCTCAGACGTCGACGCAGTCGAAGGCTGGTTATAGTGCTGGTGTAAAGGATTACAAGCTAACCTATTACACCCCGGACTACACGCCTAAAGATACTGATATTCTGGCCGCATTCCGGATGACGCCCCAGCCTGGGGTGCCTCCTGAAGAGTGTGCAGCAGCTGTTGCCGCAGAATCTTCTACCGGTACTTGGACCACTGTATGGACTGACCTATTGACCGATATGGATCGGTACAAAGGTCGTTGCTACGATATTGAGCCCGTACCCGGCGAAGATAACCAATACATTTGCTACGTAGCTTATCCTCTGGACCTATTTGAGGAAGGTTCCGTTACTAACCTGCTGACTTCTCTTGTAGGTAACGTATTTGGCTTTAAGGCCTTACGTGCTCTACGTCTAGAAGATTTGCGCATTCCGGTGGCTTATCTGAAAACATTCCAGGGGCCTCCCCACGGTATTCAGGTTGAGCGTGACAAGATTAACAAGTACGGTCGTCCTTTGCTTGGTTGCACCATTAAACCCAAGCTCGGTCTATCCGCTAAGAATTATGGCCGTGCGGTTTATGAGTGTCTGCGCGGTGGTCTTGACTTCACTAAGGATGACGAGAACATTAACTCTCAGCCTTTCCAGCGCTGGCGCGATCGCTTCTTGTTCTGTGCAGATGCTATTAGCAAAGCTCAGGCTGAGACTGGTGAAATCAAGGGTCACTACCTGAACGTAACTGCTGGCACTTGCGAAGAGATGCTGAAGCGGGCTGAGTTTGCTAAGGAACTCGGTCAGCCCATCATCATGCATGACTTCTTGACGGGTGGATTTACCGCTAACACTACTCTGTCTCACTGGTGTCGTGATAACGGTGTACTATTGCACATTCACCGTGCAATGCACGCTGTAATCGACCGTCAGAAGAACCACGGTATTCATTTCCGCGTTCTGGCTAAGTGCTTGCGGATGTCCGGTGGTGATCACATCCACACCGGTACTGTTGTCGGTAAGCTTGAGGGTGACCGCGCTGGAACTCTAGGTTTCGTAGACCTGCTACGTGAAAACTATGTAGAGCAAGACAAGTCTCGCGGTGTTTACTTCACTCAAGACTGGGCTTCCATGGGTGGTGTAATGGCCGTTGCTTCCGGTGGTATTCACGTATGGCATATGCCTGCACTGGTTGAAATCTTCGGTGACGACTCCGTACTTCAGTTCGGTGGTGGTACTCTGGGTCACCCCTGGGGTAACGCTCCTGGTGCAACCGCTAACCGGGTTGCTCTTGAAGCTTGTGTTCAGGCTCGTAACGAAGGCCGTAACCTGGCTCGCGAAGGTGGCGACATCATCCGTGAAGCTTGCAAGTGGTCTCCTGAGCTGGCTGCAGCTTGCGAACTTTGGAAGGAAATCAAGTTCGAGTTCGATACTGTTGACACTCTTTAACTAGAGACACTCTTTAATCGTTGAGGCTGGAGCATCAGTTTTTAATTTTTGAAACTAAAAACTGATGCCCTGGTTACCGCATCGGCTGTTTGAACCTGCTTTAATGCGTTTAATGCATTGAGCTGACCTATGGATCTAAAGCGAATTGCGAAAGATACGGCTAAGACGCTGACAAGCTATTTAACCTATCAGGCGGTTCGTGTGGTTATGGGTCAGTTAAAAGAAACGGACTTACCTCGTTCCTACTGGTTCAACGAGTTTGCTACCCGAGATAAATTGCAAGATGGAGAAGCATTTATCGCTGCTCTGATGCAAGAGCAGGCTGATTTAGCCTTGAGGGTAATGACAGTTCGTCAACATTTAGCCGAAGAAGTGACTGAATTTCTTCCCGAGATGGTGACAACAGGAATTCAACAAGCAAATATCGAACATCGTAAGCAGCATTTAGAACGCATGACTCAAATGAGTTCTGAAGAGCTGCAAAGCAAAGCTGATGCGGGTGATAGAGATTCTCAGTCTGACTGATTAGTTTGACTATACCGTTGTAAACCGATACTGACGAGTAGATTATGAAAACTCTGCCCAAAGAGCGTCGTTACGAAACGCTATCTTATCTTCCTCCTTTAACTGATGCTCAGATCGAGCGTCAGATTCAATACGTTCTCGAGCAGGGTTACTTCCCCGCTGTTGAGTTCAATGAGGACTCTGATCCGACAACTTACTACTGGACTATGTGGAAGCTGCCTTTGTTTAATGCAAAGAGCACTCGCGAAGTTCTAGACGAAGTTCAGGCTTGCCGTTCCGAATACCCCGACTGCTTTATTCGTGTAGTTGGTTTCGACAACGTGAAGCAGTGCCAAATCCTCAGCTTCATCGTTCACAAGCCTGGTTCTGGAAGCAGCTACCGCTATTAAGTTTTAGTTACTTTCAGTAACGATTAACTGAAAAAGAGTAGAGAGAAATAAAACTCTACTCTTTTTTTATTGATAAAAAATCTTCTGCTAAATCTTAATGGCGCTGGGCTCGGCAACTGCAGCGATAATACGATGACAGCCTGATTCTGGATACGCCCAGCCGCAGTAGCATTCTTTTGGGTTGCCCCAGCATAGACCTAGGTATAGCTCACTGCGGGTAGCGCTAATATCTGCCCATTCAGCTTCTTGGATATAGCCTTCAACAACGTCTGTATCAATCTCGATAGGATCATGCCCTGCTTCCCAGAGTCGTAAGCCTTCACTAGATGCACGCCAGAAGGCGATTATGCTTGATTTTGAAGCTGCTAAGGTAGCCTTATCTGCTGGAATAGCTGTCAAGTCTGGATGAATCTCAGGTAGTTGGATAGTCTGCCCTTTAAAGGTGCAGGGATGCCAAACGAGACCCGAAACATTATGTTCTCGCTGATACTGATGGATCTGATCGCGAAAATCTTTGTAAGCGAAAACTTTACTCAGTTTGTCAGCACCAATAGCTTTAGAGACTACGGGATTCGCTAAGCGATCATCAGTGGATAGTAATACCCGCTCTCCGCGCCAGGCGGCTTTGAGTTCTTGATCGAGGATGTCGATAAGTTCCTTGGTGGTGTAGGTCATTACTCTACCGGGCGGCTTGATGGCATTTTAGCAATCGTTATTGGTCAATGCAGTAAAGTAAAGGACTTTGTTCAAGGATTGGTGAGTCGTGAGTGGTGAATCGTGAGTAGGGTGGGCACGGTTTACCGGGAATGGCCAATGGGTAGAGGCATTGCATGCAATGCCCGTGGGCAAGAGGAAAAAGGTTTACAGGTTGGCTAAGGATTCAATTAGTAACGCGTATATGCCTGGTACATCTACAAATTCAGCCACATCTACGTTGGGGGTCTTACCGGTGCAGCCCCACCAGTCAACGACGGTGCGGCCCAGATTTTCAGGGCTGGTAGTGTCAACAGTTGTGTATGTCGCCCTAAAGGAAAATAGCTCTGGCCGGAGCAGATAGGCGATAACGCAAGGGTCATGGAGTGGGGCACCGGGCAGGCCGTAGCGTTCGATATCTGGGGTGCCGTAATGGGCAAGCAGGTCAGCAGCAGCGGTACCCACCGGGGTATTGAGTTGCCGAAATGCGTTTAAGTGCTCAGTCGTAGTCAGCACTTGATGGGTGGTATCGAGGGTAATTAACTTAATGGAAATGCCGGACGCAAACACGACCTGGGCGGCATGGGGGTCAACATAAATATTAAATTCGGCGGCGGGGGTCATGTTGCCGTGGGTGATGGCCCCCCCCATGGCGATAATGACGTCGATTTTATCTGCAATATGGGGCGCTTGAATTAAGGCAACGGCAATATTGGTCAGAGGTCCTAACGTAGCCAGGATGATCGGTTCAGTAGCCTGTTGCAGGGTGTCGATTAAAAATGCAACAGCGTGTTGCACCATTAGGGATGGCTCGGGGTTAGGTAGCTCTGTTCCTTGTAGGCCAGTAGCTCCATGAACATGGGCCGCGGTCAGTAGTGGCCGGAGCATAGGGCGGGGGCAACCGGCATATACGGGAATAGTGGCGTTGGCCAGGGTACAAATTTTTAGAGCATTTTGGCTGGTGTACTTAATGGGCACATTGCCTGCGACGGTGGTGATACCAAGGATATTGAGCTGGCTGGGATGAGCCAGGGCGAGGAGAAGTGCGATCGCATCATCCACCCCAGGATCACAGTCAATAATGATCGAACGTGCCATTGGGTTAACCGAAGAGAAAGGCGGCATTCTCAGCCTAGCCTGCAGTGTAGTCCATCAGATACGCTAGCGTGGTACAGCACTTAGGAGCTGGTGGAATGCAGTACCTTTCTCGTCAACACGTCGTCAAATCCTTAGGCGTTATCCTGTGTCTGCTCTTGGCGGGGTGTGAAGGGAGTCCATTAGGAACCTCTCTAGAAAAAAACTTGGAGCCTGACCCCAGTTTGTTAGAGGAAGAAACTGCCAGCACACCGAATGTTGCTAAGGCTCCAGCCGCATCGACCGAGGAACCGTTAGAGAGGACTGAAGTCGCTGAGGTCAATGATGAGCCAGAGGTTGAACCCGTTACCCCGCCTACATTCACCCCCAGCTATATCGATATTGGTGAAGCCCCCGAAGAACTACAGCAGTACATTGAGGATCTAGTCAGTTTGGATGTCCTCATGCTGATTGATGTGAAAGCGGATGATGATATCGAGCGTAATCCCAACGAATTTCTGCCAAACCAAATCATTACCCGCCGTGAATATGCCCGCTGGCTGCTGACGGCCAACAATCAGTTCTACAGCGACCAGCGCACCAAAAAGATACGCCCAGCCGTAGAAAGTGCTCAGCCTGCGTTTCAGGATGTGGGCACCACTAATATTGATTTTTCCGCTATTCAAGGTCTGGCTGAAGCAGGCATTATCCCCAGCCCCCTCAATGGCAGTACAACGGTGCTCAAGTTTCGTCCCGATGCGCCCTTAACTCGCAAGGATTTGATCCTGTGGAAGGTCCCTCTGGACACACGGGCTCCTCTGGCCGAAGCCACAGCGACAGCGGTGACTGAAGCCTGGGGCTTTCAGGATGCGGCCAAAATTGAACCCGCCGCCCTCAAAGCCGTCCTAGCCGACCATAGCAATGGTGAATTTGCCAATATTCGTCGGGCCTTGGGATACACCACCCTGTTTCAGCCCGATAAGGGCGTCACCCGGGCTGAGGCCGCCGCTGTCCTCTGGCGTTTTGGAAACAGTACAGAGGGTATTACAGCCGCAGATATTTTGGCAGAAGACGGGGAAAGCGCAGACAACAGCGAAGCGAAAACCGAGAATAAAGCCCCTGAGACACCTGAATAATTTTTAACTTCGAGATATGCATTATTGAGGCGTTTCATGGAACGCCTCCCAAGAACATTACAATCCTTTTTCCAATTCCCCAGGACATGGGAGAATTATCCCCTATTGGTTCAGGATAAACGCTGTGAAGGCCATTGTAATTGGTAGTGGTGGGCGTGAGCACGCCATGGCATGGGCATTGTTACAGTCGCCCACCGTGACTCAAGTAGTCTGTGTCCCCGGAAATGGGGGTACAGCTACGTTGCCGGGCTGTAGCAATTTGGCCATGTCGGTAGATGACGTGGAGGGGATTGCCCGATTTGCCTTGGTGCAAAATATTGGCCTGGTCGCTGTGGGTCCAGAACAGCCGTTAGCGGATGGTGTGGCTGATGGACTGCGAGCTGAGGGAATTACTGTGTTTGGTCCTGGTCAGGAGGGAGCCCAGTTAGAGTCCAGTAAAGCCTGGGCCAAAGCTATAATGCAAGAAGCCGGCATTCCCACAGCAGCAAGTGCTGTCTTTGATGAGCGTGAGGCAGCTACTGCCTATGTAAAAGAGCAAGGGGCTCCTATCGTTATCAAGGCCGATGGCCTGGCTGCCGGCAAAGGGGTCACGGTGGCTATGACCCTGGAGGAAGCAACAGATGCGATCGCAGCCATCTTCGACGGTCAGTTTGGTGCAGCAGGCGCGCGAGTTGTTATCGAAGAATTTTTAACGGGTCAAGAAGCGTCAGTACTCGCCGTCACCGACGGTCTTACTATTCGTCCCTTAATGCCGGCCCAAGATCACAAACAGGTGGGTGAAGGGGATACCGGCCCTAATACTGGCGGCATGGGAGCTTACGCGCCCACACCTGTGGTACCGCCTGCTCTACTAGAGCGCGTTCAAACTGAGGTCCTAGACCCCATCCTTCAAGCAATGAAAAATCGAGGCATCGACTATCGGGGTGTGGTCTATGCCGGATTGATGATTACCCCTGAGGGCATCCCCAAGGTAATTGAGTTTAACTGCCGCTTTGGTGACCCTGAAACCCAGGTCGTGCTGCCTTTATTAAAGACGCCCCTAGATCAGATCATGAGGGCCTGCTGTGAACAGCGACTAGACAGCCTGCCTCCCTTTGAATGGGAGGCAGGCTATACCGCCTGTGTGGTCATGGCCGCCGCAGGCTACCCCGGCAAATATCCCAAGGGGATGGCCATCAATGGCATTGCTGCTGCCCAACAGACCGGTGCCATGGTTTTCCACGCTGGCACCCAATTAGAAAAGGACGTGGTGACATCTACAGGGGGACGGATTTTGGGGGTGACGGCATTGGGAGAGACGTTTGAAAGCGCGATCGCAAATGCCTATGCCGCCATCGATGCCATAGAGTTTGATCATGCCTACTATCGTCGAGATATTGGCCATCGGGTTAGAGATCTAATATAGTTTTGAACAACCACACCCGCGCAGGTATTGGCCTGAGCCAAAGCCTACACCCCACTCTCTCCGAAGATTCATGTCACAATAGCGTTGAGCGGTCTACGCAGGTTGAATGGTTGAACTGTTTCAAAAAATTCGTACATTAATCGCTGACTGGTGGAAAGACTTTACCCTCCAGACTCGTTTAATGGCAGCGGCTACGTTGGTTGTCTCGTTGATTATGAGCAGCCTAACGTTTTGGGCCGTCAATACAATTCAGCTTGATGCCCGCCTGAACGACACTCGCTTTGGGCGTGATTTAGGATTGCTGCTCGCATCAAATACAGCCCCCTTAGTAGAATCGCAACATCTAGAAGAGTTAGCGCTGTTTTCTCGCCGATTTATGGAAAGTACATCGAGCATTCGCTACATGCTCTATGCAAATCCAGACGGCTATATCTTCTTTGGCATTCCCTACTCTGACTCGGCGGTGCAAAATTCTCTCACCCTCAGCCGCCGCATGCAGCTGCCCGAGAATTATGTCAAAAGTGTTGACCTGCCCATGGTACGGCAGCATTTGACCCCCGCTGGAGAAGTTACAGATGTGTTCGTACCGCTGAAATCCAATGGGAATTATCTGGGGGTATTGGCTTTGGGAATTAACCCAAACCCTACGGTGGTGGCTTCTTCTCACCTCACCCGAGATGTCACCATTGCCGTGTTTGTGTGTATTTGGGTGATGGTGATTTTAGGGGCTGTCTTTAACGCCCTCACCATTACCCAACCTATTAAAGAACTCCTAACCGGTGTGAAAAATATTGCCGCCGGAAACTTTAAGCAGCGGATTGACCTATCTCGCGGTGGGGATGAACTAGGAGAGCTGATTCAAAGCTTTAACTACATGGCAGAGCGCCTTGAGCGCTACGAAGAACAAAATATAGAAGAATTAACCGCTGAGAAAGCAAAACTAGAACGTTTGGTATCTACCATTGCTGACGGGGCGATCTTGATTGATGCCAATCTGGAGGTGGTGTTAGCTAACACAGCCGCTAGTCGAATTTTTGGTTGGGACGCTCATCTCCCCCCCGATGGCAATGTGCTGCAGCATCTACCTATGGAAGTCCGGGTGCAAATGACCCGACCGCTATATCAGGCTGCCAAAGGAGATTCATCTGAAAGTCAGGAGTTTCGGATTTCCCTCACCGAGCCCATTAGCCGCACCATTCGTGTGTTGCTAAATTCGGTGCTAGATCAGTCGGGGGCAACGGTGAAAGGAATTGCCCTAACCGTGCAGGATATTACTCGGGAAGTAGCTCTAAATGCAGCTAAGAGTCAGTTTATTAGTAATATTTCCCACGAGCTACGCACCCCGCTGTTTAATATCAAATCGTTTATCGAGACCCTCTACGAATATGGGGAAGATTTGTCGGAACGGGAACGCCAGGAGTTTTTGGAAACAGCGAACAATGAAACTGACCGGCTGACCCGGCTGGTCAACGATGTTTTGGACCTATCTAGACTGGAGTCCAACCGACGGTATCAGTTCTCAGCGATGGATATTCATCAGCCCATTGAGCAAACCCTGCGCACCTATCAGCTCAATGCAAGAGACAAGGGCATCGAGTTAATTCAAGACATCGAAGCGGGCCTACCACAAGTGGTAGGCAACTATGACTTGATGCTGCAGGTATTTGGCAATTTGGTGGGCAACGGCTTGAAGTTTTCCTCGGCGGGGGGCTGCGTTGCCATTCGTGCCTATCGATCTCCGTCGACGGTGGATCACCCCGACTTTGCTGGTAACGTTCGCATCGAGATTTCAGACACCGGTATTGGCATTGCGCCTGAAGATCAAGATGCCATTTTTGATCGTTTCTATCGGGTGGAAAATCGGGTTCATACCCTGGAAGGCACGGGATTGGGGCTATCGATTGTCAAAAACATTATCGATAAGCACAGCAGCCAAATGCATTTAGTGAGCGAGATCGGCATCGGCACTACATTTTGGTTTGACCTGACTGTATATGAGACTCAGACTGCCGAGCCCGAGGCAGTGGCTGCCAAA
>JBCCXQ010000103.1:0-13271 GCA_039191365.1 Cyanobacteria bacterium P01_F01_bin.13
CTAACTAAAAATTGATCTAACTTTTCACCAATAATCTCTGTTTGCTGGACCTGTTCTTGAACAATTTGCTGGCCAATGGAGCGACTGGCAAACAGGTAGGCGGCACTGCCCGTTAGTAGTACGGGTAGAGTACCAAGGGTGACGGCTAATGCTGTAACTTTATGCTGCAAGCGCTTTTGTTTAAGCGGCATCATATTGGATTTATCAGCAAACGTGAGTGAACGTAAGCTATTGGCCATAACTGTTACCTGGGCAATATGGGGATAAAGTATTTCCGAAAATAGACTCTCACGACGTAGAAGCGGGAACTATTGTCTCCCTATCGGCTTTATTACTAGGAGTGTCCTCCTGAGAATGCCCCTGTTGAATTGGAATCTCAATAACAAATGCGGTACCCTGACCCACTTCAGACTGACATTCCAAACGACCACCGTGGTGTTCGGTAATAATCTGATGGCTAATGGAGAGACCTAAGCCAGTCCCTTTCCCAACCTCTTTGGTAGTAAAAAATGGATCAAAGAGTTTAGTGAGAATCTCAGCAGGAATACCGGGACCGTTATCGTCAATGCGGATTTGGATACGGTTGGGGGCAGTCTGCTGGGTCTGGATAGTAATGGTGGGAGAGGATGAGAATGGTAGGGTTTCCAATACATCAATGGCATTGGCCAAAAGATTCATAAATACTTGATTGAGCTGACTGGGATGGCACGTAATCGGGGGCAAATCGCCGTAGTTTTTTATAATTTCAATCCCAGGAAAATTATGGTTAGGTTTGATGCGATGACGCAAAATCAGCAGCGTACTGTCAATCCCTGCATGAATGTCGACAGATTTAGATTGAGTCTGATCTGAACGGGCAAAGTTTTTGAGGGACAGGACAATATCACGGATACGCTCTGTCCCCACCGCCATGCTTTCTAAGGTGTCGGGCAGGTCTTTTAGCAAAAAGGACAGCTCCACATCGTCAATGGCCTTCTGCAATGTTGGGGAGGGGGAGTCACACTCTGCCTGGTATAGCTTGAGCAACTCCATCAGGTCCTGGGTGTATTGCTGCACGAATTCTAGATTGCCGTAGATAAAGGTGGCAGGATTGTTAATTTCGTGGGCCACACCCGCCATCATTTGACCAATGCCAGACATTTTTTCACTCTGGATCAGCTGAAGCTGAGTGTGCTGTAGCCGTTTTAGAGTCACCGCCAGCTGTTGAGCTTTGTCCTGGGCCAGTTGAGCCGCATCACGGCTCTGTTCGTAAAGCTCTGCCTGGTCAAGGGCAATTGCCAGTTGATTAGTAACGGCCTGCAGCAGGTTGACTTCACTGTCACTCCAGGTTCTTACGTCTTGGCTGGTCCCACAGAGCATTACTCCGGTATATCCAGTACGCGCCTGGATGGTTACTGCAAGCAAGGCGGCAAAACCGTGGGCTTGTAAAAACTTTAGGGTGGGAACATGCGTTAGTGTTTGAACATCGTTGATGCGCACCAACTGTTGCTGACTAAACCACTGGGGTAATTGACCAACGACGTGTGCTGGGTAGTTGCTCACCAACGAGGCCAGATGGCTACGTTTAGCTTCGGTGACGATTTCCAGGTTGGCCCTGATGGGTTCTCCTGACGACTCTAGGGACGGCGTACTGAGGGATTGAGGCTGGGGCTGGACCCAAAGAAAGCAGCATCGATCGATATTGAGTGTGGTGTAGATTTCATTAACCGCCGTCGTCAAAATGATATCTAGCTCCAGGGATTCTCGGATCTGGCTAGACAGTCGAAAGATCAGGTCATTTTGGCGACTTTCTTTGAGCTGACGCTCATGGAGTAACGCATTGATTACTCCAGCCGCTTGAAAGGCGATGCTGGAGAGCAACTTGAGGTCTGCGGCACTGTAGGGAATAGTGACGGGGCGACTAAGTGCGATCGCACCAATTGTCGATTCTTTACTTTTTAACGGTACATAAATCAGTGCTGTTCTTTTATACAACTGGTAGCGCCGATCCGAACAGACACCATTACAAATTTCACCGTGACCAGTTTGAAAAACTGTACCAATAATGTCATTTTCCAAAGAAATCGTCTCTGGGAACAAACTATCTTTGCCAAAACTAGCAATTCGCTCTAGCTGAGCCGCATTTTTTAACAGTAGCGCACCGTGGCTCGATTTCAGCAGCTGGCAAGTCTCCTTTAAAACCAGAGAAGCCACTTTATACACATTTGGACTATCAATGATTTTCTCTGACAGATTAAATAGAAAGGAAATTTCTTTGTACTTGTCTAATAACTCCTGGCTCAAGGAGCGTTTCTCAAATTCCTGACGAGCTAATTGGGAAATCAATGTGGCGATTACTTCAGCGTTTTCACTCCCGGTAGCCCAGCCTAAAATCTCTTCGTTGAGAGTAATTGGGTAGCGTTGATTCTGGTCGGATGAGTGACCCAGTAATAGCTGTCCGTCAGCAGTTTCAACGCTGACAGCCGCCGCTGTTGCATGAATTACATCCTGAATCAGGGAGTGCTCTTGGCGTAGTACTAGTTTCTTAAAGTTAATACTCACCATCAAAGAGCTTATCCCTGGAGATTTCGGTATTTGGTGTCCAGTGTTAGATTTATAGCAGTTGGATTTATTAGCGTAAGTAACTCGTTGTCAACTTAATTCCTCTTATTCAGGGTTCCCATTACCAAAGATGTTAGTAGCAGACAGCTTAGATGTAAATTCAAAGGGTGGCACGCAGACTATTAACTACTTGCCTAAACAGCGTTAACCGCATAAATATTTCCCAATAGCCATAAGCTTAATCCGGAGTCAATTAGGAGGTTTTTACACTGTAAAGTGTATTTCCATTCCATACTTCCTGACAAACCAGCATAAATACTGCCATGGTTATATCAGGGTTCCAGGTTTCTCACAACCTATCTGATAGCCTACCTGCTGAGGGTATATCCGAGCCTCACTAGTTGCTCACCAGCGATATCATTACACATGGCCACTTCAGCCTCAGACAGATGGTCTTTCCAATCACCCACTGAGCCGGATCTCACATACTGTCCTTCTCCCTTTTGCGTTACCCGACTAATATCTTCTTCGGCAACAATCTTTTCAACTTGTTGTTCATTCCAGCTCAGGTCAGCAAATTTAAAAATCTGTTGCAGGCTCCTTTTTGGATCTGCTTTGAGGGTTTCATATCGCACCGTATGGAACCGATTCCGCAGTCCAGGGCGCTCACGAATCTGGTTACCCCATTCAATACATCGCTTCCACTGACGAATCGCGCCAGCTGTCTCTACCCGTGCCCAGCTCTCCTGCTTAGCTAGGGCATTGTACGATACACACACATCCCGACCGTCTCGAACCACCTCAATAATTCGCGCTTCTGGAAATCGCCACAAAATTTGCTCTGCATAACGAATGTGCATGGGTGTTTTTTCTAACACCGTTTGCCCCGGTCTGCCGTACTGCTCAAAAAACCGATCAAACATAGCTGCGATCAACTCTTCCGCCTGCACCAAGCCATTGCTGATGTCGGGCACTTCTAGCTGGATTGCCTTGATCAGTAATTTCAAATCCGCGTAGCTGACCAACCCGTGCAGACCATGACTGTCAGGTCGATTCAAAATTTGATGTTCCCGCAAAATTCCTGGCCAGATGTCCATCGATCGCCAGCCCAGGAGTAGTGGTCTGAGACCATAGCGTCGCAAAATTCCTTTCCATGCTCGCATTCGTCGTTGCCAGTCCCATTTTGGCAACTCTACAAACGGCTCATACACCAGGCGATAAACATGGGTCTCCCTGGGCACCGCTACCACATCCGGATGACCTGCAATCAACGATGTTACCCACGATGTCCCAGACCGTGGACAGCCCACAACAAAGAGCTTTGGATAGGGTGCTAGTTTACTCACATCTACATAGTTATCGACCGTTTGGGTATGCATAGTTAAGGAGAAAATGGAGAAAATGTTTATCCTCCTTACCGTCTCCCTGAGCAAAGTAAATAGGGGGATAGAGCCCTTAAGGAGCCGAAGGAGGAGCCTGAAATCTATGGCTGATGTCGAATTCTGTATATGTTTTAGTATTCATTGCCCGAATAGACGCGACCGGATCAATCAATCTGGCAAACTGGGTTGTACAGTTAGCCAGCGTGCGCCTTTGGTAGTGGGCATAGGCATTGGTGGCAATTGCCTGGAGTGATGAAGGTTTGGCAAAGGACTGGAGTGTTGATGTCACCCCATAGTGATGATTCGCTACGATATCGTCCTGGGGTTTAAGCCCATGGCCGTTACACACCGGCAGCAGCCCATGGGAACAGTAGGCTGCATACACCGTAGACTTGGCCAAATTATGAGGAAACCGCCGATAGTCAAATACCCCCGCCAGGGATTCTGCCATCAGCGCACTTACTTCAGTGGCTGGTAAAAAGCCGGTCTTCACCACATTCACCTCCAGTCCCTGATCATCCCACTCTACCGGACGTCCCACATCGTAGAGGGTATCGATATTCAAGATTTGGCAAATGTTGTTCAGTGTTTTGATGTTGTTGTGATAAACGCGGGTGCGATCGCTACTGCCAAACACAATCAGCGATCGTTTGCGCTCCGTCAGTGGTTTCACTGTCGCCAACTCGCCAATGGTTGAAAAGTTGGGCACACAGTGCACTGGAGACTTTGTCCAGCCTGACAGCGTCTGCTGAAAGGCTGTATTATTCGTCACCACCACATCGGCCACCTTGACTAAGCCACGGGACACTCGCCGCTGAACAAAATTAGGACAGCGAATCCCCTTGTAGCGCAGCGTCGGCAGCTCATGAAACATTACTACAATCCGTATCCCCTTTTGCTTCAAAGCCTTTAGAGCATCGACCAGCCACATTGGTGTATCTAGTTTTCCCTGCAAATAGGGGTAATTACTATATTGAAGAAAAATAGTTGATATATATGCGGGAACTTGATCCACTAGCCCTTGCACCGTATGCTTTTCCAGCCGATGCACTAAAAACCGATCTATCTGGGGCTGCAGCCGAGGGTTGGGTCGAAATACTAAAAAGTCTGAAAGAATCTGGCTGCCGTCATACAGCTGATGGGCCAGTTGCAGCGCATAGTCACCAACGCCATCCACGTCAGGGTAAAGTCGGGGGACTATCTGTAGAATTCGAGTAGCTTGAGCAGTCATAAGTGTGTATGAGATGAGACGTTAGCAATTAATGTGAAACTTTATTTAGTGTGAAAAGAGATTGGAGTCATCCCCTCTTTTAGAAGGGGATGTGCCGCAGGCGGAGGGGGCTTACTCCAACTCTGCAAGATATGCTTTCACTTGCTCCACCAATAGCGGTGTTGAGCCCTGATTAAATAAGTTTCCAAAGAATCCAGGAATCTCTGTCACCTCAACGTCATCCTTGGCAACGGTCTGCCACCCCAACTGGCGACCAAAATACCAATCTAGAATCTGGATTTCTGCTCGGAACAGTTTTACCTGTCCGACATAGGGCTGAGGGATATAGCGTTCTGCAGCCAGCTCATTAGCCTTTTGGGCACGAGCGTAGCGATATTCGTAGGGGACTTGAGGTTTGGCCGATAGTGTGGGATCGGTGGTGAGACTATGGGTATTGGTGGCCTCCCTGCCCCCCAATTCTGAGGGGTTCTGAGTTGTCTCGAAATTTTCCAGGCTAGAAGACTGCTGATCCGTTTCAAACTCTCTCGATACTAGAGGATTTAGAGGGCTTCTGGTCGGTATTATCTTCTGCAGAATTTTCTTTGGTAACAGTGACAGCTTCTCTAATCCCCCATGGTAGTAGTAATTCTTTCGCATCCAGAAAATACCCAGCTGTAGACGACTCTGCAGCTTAATCAATACAGTCTCAGGCAGCTTTTCTGGCCGATAGGCATCGATCAAAACAACACTGGCAACATCCTCTCCATCCGCCTGTAACTGTTGGGCAATCTCAAAGGCCACGGCCCCCCCTAAGCAATGTCCCCCCACTAAATAGGGACCTTTGGGCTGTACCATTCGCATTTCTTTGATACAGTCTGTTGCCAATGCCTCGACGGTGGTGTGGGTGACTTCGCTGCCATCTAAATCAGGACGTTGTAGGGCATAGAAAGGACGATCTGTGCCCAACATGTTCGAGAAGCGTGCCCAGGTTAATGCGTCTGCTGAACCACCATGGAAGAAAAATGATATCCGAGAACCAGTGGTTTGAATGGGCACCAGGCTTGACCATTGAGAAACTGGCTGCTCCTGGCTGAGTAATCTAGCAAATTGTCGCACGCTGGGAGCCTGAAACAATGTTGCCAGGGGTAATCCACAGTCCAACTGCTGCTGCATTTCGTTAAACAGCTGCACCGCTAGCAGCGAGTCACCCCCTATGTCAAAAAAACTGTCCTCTACGCTCAGGGGCCTCACGCCCAAAACAGATTCCCAAATCTGACTAAGCTTTAGTTCCAATGGATTGCTGGGCGCAAAGAAACTTCCTTCTAGATGATCTCGACTAAGACTGACTGCAGTATTTGAAGTACCCTCAGTCAAGGGTGCCACCAGCCGTTGCGCTGGCAAAACTTCATCCACAGATTGATGGGGATGCTCAACAATCGCTGCTAAAACGGTTTCAAACTGTGTCAACAGAACCGGCAATACCTGGCTTTCAGCGTCCTTTGCCTGTAGCATGACCGTCAGCCTATCCCCAGGTTTAACAATTACTGTCAAATCGTAGGTACTTACCAGCCCAGACTGCATGTTGTCTACTTGCAAACTGCGGTCTGATGATGGCTGAATAGGGTAATTCTCAATTACCAACAAACTCTTAAACAGCCGTCCCGATACCTCACTCCAGCCCTGAATCTGGTCCGGGGATGCATAGGCATAGCGGCTAGCGCTTGCCTGCTGAGTCTGGACAGACTGTAACCAGTCAACAACAGCCTGCTCCGCTAAGACCTGCACGCGCACTGGCAAAACATTAATCAATAGCCCGACAATGGACTCGACGCCTGCCAAGTCTCCCTGCCGCCCAGAAACCGTTGCCCCAAAGAGCACATCTAGGTTGCTGCTATAGCTATGGAGCAGCAGTGCCCACACCCCCTGCATTAGGGTATTGAGGGTGAGGCGATGCGATCTCAAAAAGGTCTGCACCCCAGCCGTCATCTCACCAGAGAACACATGACAAGCTGACGATTCCTCTCCAGTCCCTTCTGCGTTCTCCAAGCCCGGCAACCTTGTCGGTACCGTAAACCCTTTGAGCGCCTCTTGCCAAAACGTAGCTGCTGTTACCTCATCCTGCTGCTTTAGCCAGCGCGCATAGCTTTGATAGGTCGGCCCAGGTGCCACAACTGGCGACTGCCCTTGGCGTACTGTTTCATAACAGTCAAATACCTGATTAAACACCAGCGCCCCAGACCAGCCATCCAGCAACAGATGATGACAGCTCCATACCAGCTCGTATTTACTTTCTCCAAGGCGAATCAGGGCAAGTCGGGAGATGGGAGCCTGGGTAAGGGTGAAACTGCGATCGCGATCCTCACTCAAAAAATTGGCCAGGGCTGTCTTTTGGTCAGTACATTCTCGCCAATCCAGATATATCCAGGGAGTCGTCACGTTCCGGGCCACCACCTGTAGCGGCTGTTTTACCCCTTCCCAATGAACCGATGTGCGCAGCACCGGATGTCGGCTTACGACAGTTTCCCAAGCTTGCTGCAGCGGCAAAACGTCCACATCCCCCTGCAACGTACAGCGCATATGAATCAGGCCATCCTGGGCAGAGGTGCGCAGACTGTGCCACAAAAATGCTTGCTGCAGCGGAGTCAAGGGATAAATTGTCTCAATGTTTCTCTTATCCATGCTTAAACCTCCCCAGTAAGTTGACCAATAAAATCATCAAGCTCTGTCTGACTAAATTCAGCATCGGGAAAATCAGATGGGGTAAAGCCACCGCTGTTTGTATCAGAACATTGGGCGATGAGAGATTTCAGAGCGCTAAGATAATTATTAGAAAGGGCTGTCAGTGTCTCGGGTCGATAAGACTGAGTATCATATCGCCAGCTAATCTGCAACTGACCATCAGCAACCCAAGCGTTGATTTCTAACGGATATTGTCGTTGGTTACGGGAATCTCTCAATGGGCCAATATTGATGTCTTGAATTACCCGTAAGCCTTTAGCAGAAGGATTCTGCTGTCCGAGATAGTTAAACAATATTTCAGATGATGGTGCCTGGGCTAGCCGTTGTCGAGTCGTATCGTCCCCCAAATATCGCAACAGTCCATAGCCAATGCCCCGAGCAGGCACCTGCCGTAGCTGCTCTTTCACCGATTTCAGTGTTTCTATGCCATCAGTAGAATCGCGAATTTGCAGACTCACTGGATAGGTGGTGGTAAACCAACCCACGGTTCTTGACACATCCACATCAGGCACAATTTGTTCTCGACCATGGGCTTCGACTTCAATGCGAACGTCGCCTGACGCTGTGCCGACCCACTGTAACAACGTCTGGGCCAGAGCCGTTAACAATGCATCGTTAATCTGAGTATTATAAATAGTAGGAACAGTTTTTAGCAGAGCGTAAGTATCCTCTTCACTAAGACTGACTGTCACGGTTTGAGTTGTTCCCTCCGTGGGGGATGGAGCATCAGAATAGTCACGCGGTAGCTGAATAACCGATTGCTCAACTTGGCCAAACCAAACGTTTGCTTCCGACTGGCGCTCGGCCTGACCTGCAAGCGTTTCAGCCCAAACCTTGAAAGATGTCGTTTTGTCAGGCAGCTGGAGAGCCCCACCTAACAGAACAGACAAGTCATTTAGCAGAATTTGCCAGGAGACTGCATCGACTACTAAATGGTGCAGACTCAACATCAACCAGCTGGGCTGATTTTCACCACGGTTGAAAAGGGCTGCCCCCATTAGTCCCCCTTTAGCCAGATTCACATTTGTATGGAGACGACTGCCGTGATCGGCAATGGCGTTAAGCTGTTCAGATTTATCTAGAGGGGAGAGATCAATCTGAGTCAGCGATGGAGGGTTGTTGGCATCAGCATTAATTTGCCGATTGTTGTCAAAATACATTCTTAGCGCATCGTGGTGGGTCCAGATTGTGACAATTGCTCTCTCAAGCACATCCCCACTGATCCCATCGGGAAACTCCACCAGCATCCCCTGGTGCCAGTGCTGAGGAGCCACTAGCTTTTGCTCAAAGAACCAGTGCTGTATCGGCGTCAGCGGTACCTCCCCAGTGACCACATCCTGACTTGCTGCCACCTCAGGAGCAAGATTAACCACAGCAGCCAACTCTGCCACCGTCGGCTGCTCAAACAGCTGATTCGGCGCGAGTCGTAACCCTGCCTCCCGGGTCCGAGACACAATCTTAATGCTGAGAATAGAGTCGCCTCCCAGCTCAAAAAAGTTGTCATAAATGCCAATAGTGTCTAACTTCAGCACATCCTGCCAAATCTGAACCAAGGTTCTCTCTGTGGCAGTGCGGGGGGCAACAGTCTCACCCAATGTGGACATCGTCGGCTCAGGCAATGCCCTGGTGTCAATCTTGCCATTGGCCGTGCGGGGCAGTGCCGCCAGGGACATAATCGCAGCTGGCACCATGTGGTTCGGTAGCTTGGTTTTTAGCACAGCTCGTAAGGTAGCAACATCCACCTCACCTGTACGGGACACCACATAGGCCACCAGTTGCTGAGAAGGCTGCCCAGACAGATGCTGCGCCAATATCTCTCGCTGTTTGAGAGAGAGCGCTGCTACTCGTTGATATAGTTCCTTGTTGGGTGCCATTGTCATGTGCCTAATTATTAAATCAAAGAATCCTGAACGTCATATTCCCTGGAGAATCAATAATCATCATGGCGAACCGACCTCCACCAGATAAGCTTCTTGCTCTTTTAACAACGTTTTAATAATCTCAACGGCTCGATTTTCCTGCGCATATTTTTGAAAATACTCTTGCATCTGTCCCACATTAACTCGGTACTCTCCATGCGTGAGCAGAGCTTGAACATGCTTGCACACTAGGGCGGCACTGTTATGGTTGCGATCTCCCACAATCCCTAGCCTGTGATAGGTCACCCGTGCCGCATTGCCGTTCTGGTCCGCACATCTGAGGGAGTACACCAGCATCGGTACACCATGGCTAATGCACTCATTAATACTGTTGATGCCGCTACTGATAATGGCGCAGTCCGCATGGTGCAGTACCTGTCGCTGGGGTGCCCACCGCAAGGCATACACATTCTTGGGTAAATCGCCCAAATCACCGGGCTCAAGCTTACCCCCCAGCCCCAATACCCAATCCCAGTGGGGAGAACTCGCTGCCGCTTCGATAATCTGTTGTATAAACTGTTTATCAGCCTTTGCTAGACTGCTCAAACCACAATAAATTAGAGGCTTGTCAGAGGACTTTCGATGCTCAACAATCCTGTCTAACGATTGACCCATAGCTGAAGGTTTCCGATGGTTGTCAGCAACCATCGGTCCGATGTAGTGCATAGACGGATGGGGCTGATGGGGGAAATCTAGCTCCAGCGCATTCATGCACAGAATCGGTAGCCGGTCGTCAGGGTAGGGCACCAACCACTGCCTAAATCCAAATCGTAACCGCAACGGATAGCCAATCTGTCTGGCATAGCAGCGCAGCACAGAAATCCAATCCAGCCCTACCCGCCGTCTGCGCTCCTGCTGAAACTCTTGCCACTTGGTCCAACCATAGCGCAGCCAGCTCCATTCTATTCCCCAGCGATGACCACGCCAGCCTTTTCCTGGAATTGTCTTTGTGTGGATTGGGGGTAAATTAGGCTGCTTCCAAATCGATAAAAATGGACACAGTAGAGCCACCGGCAACTGAGCCATCGCCGCCGCCATAATGTGGGGATGCATCTCAATATCTAGCAGCAACAGATCCGGAGACAACGCCCGCATTGTCTCTACAAAATTTTGCACCCCTAAGGCATCCACAGCCCGCTGTTGTCTCTCTGGGAGCAAACGGACTTTTGTCCACCAGGCCATGGTTGGCTCGCCTAGCTGCATCACCCAGCGCTCCATCTGCACATAGGTAATACTCTGGGCTGTGACTGGCTCACGCAAGTCAGCTGGGCTGGCATAGGTGACTCGATGTCCGGCTTGCTGTAGTTGTTGCACCAGCCCCAAGCTGGAGTTGAGTATGCCGGTGAGACCACCTGTAATACAAACAATATGGGCCATACTAACCTCCTCCTTCGGCAGCGGCCAATAATGTCTCTGCCTGTTCAGGAGTCAGTGCCTCCAGTGCTGCGGTTAAATTCTCTACGCTGTTGTCTATGGTTGATCGGGCCACGACGACAGCTGATTGTACCTGGGGGTGCGATCTCAACACATCCTCAATCTCCCCTGGCTCAATTCGATACCCGCGAATTTTCACCTGTCGGTCACACCGTCCCAGCCATTCTAAGGTGCCGTCGAAGCGGTATCGAGCTAGATCTCCAGTTTTGTAGAGAGGGGGAATGGGGAATGGGGAGTGGGGAATGGAGAATGGACCATTGTCTGGATCAACAAAAGCGACGGCTGTTTTTTCCGGTTGGTTCCAATATCCTTGGGTTACGCCATCACCACCTACATAAATTTCTCCTACTGCACCCATGGGTACAGGTTCTCGATGCTCATCTAACAGGTAAATGCCAGTATTTGGAATCGCTTGACCAATGGCCACAGGACCCGGCCCCAAATTCGCCGGAATTCGATACGTGGTGCACCATACGGTTGTTTCCGTTGGGCCATATTCGTTATACAAATCTGTAGCAGGCAGCTTGGCATAATGCTGTTGCACCAACGTACGCGGACAGGCTTCACCTGCCACAATCACTGTGCGTAGTTTGGCTAATTGCTGTGGGCTAGCAGAACCTAATAAGAGAGAGTACAGCGTCGGCACACACAGCGTATGGGTAATCTGCTGCTCATCGATTAGAGTAGCTAACTGTTGTAAATCCTGTTCAATCCGTTCAGGTGGTAGCACCAGAGTCCCTCCCTGGCAAAGGGTCCAGAAAATTCCAGCTACTGAGCTATCAAAAGCAACAGACGATAGCAACAGAAATCGACCAACCGGTTCTGGGTAAACATGGGTGCGGGCTGTTGTAGAATGCACCAGATTTCGATGGGTGACCATGACCCCCTTGGGGTTGCCGGTGGAGCCGGAGGTGTAAATGATGTAGGCGAGGTCGATGGGAGAAGCAGGAGAGGGGGAAACAGAGGGAGACTGTAGGGGCTGACTTTGTGCCTGCCCTAAGCCTTGTGCCTGACCGCTATCATCAAGATACACACAAGGCACAGACGTTTTGGACAAGACCACTGCATGCTGCGTAATCAGAAATTTTGGCTGGGTGTCTTCTAAACAATATTCAATTCGTTCAGCTGGATATGTGGGGTCCAAAGGGACATAAGCTCCGCCAGCCTTTAACACGGCTAAAATACCAACGATTCTTGCTAATGATGGACGCAAACATAGCGCCACCCGTTGATTGGGGCTAACACCCTTGGCCCGTAGCCAATGGGCTAGCTGATCGGCCCGCTGATTTAATTCACAGTAAGTAAGGGTTTCTCTCTCAAAGACAACCGCTAGCGCCTCTGGTGTCCGCTCCACCTGGGTCTCAATGAGCTGATGAATGGTTAGATCTTGGGGATAGTCTGTTGTTTTCCAATGGGTAAGCTGGTGCTGTTCCTGAGCCGTTAGCCTGGGTAAATTACCAAGGTGAGTCTGAGGCTGTTGGACAAAGGCAGTAAGTAAGAGTTCTAAATGGTCGTGGAGACGTGTAATTGCCCCCTCTTCAAATCGACCTGAATTGTAGAGTAACAACAGCTCTAAGGTCTCACCAGGGACTACTAGCAGCGCCAGAGGATAGTTGCTTTGCTCCAGATAGCGAATGTCGTGAATCTTGAATCCAAGGTCAGGAACGCCAGTGGTAGGATAGTTCTCAAAGACAACGATGCTTTCGAACAGAGGATTGCCTGCGGATATATCGCTCCAACGCTGGATATCGGCAAGGGGGGTGGCTTCATACTGGCGCAGGTCAAATAGCTGCTGTTGTCGAGACTGCAGCCAATGAATCAAGGGCTGGTCAGGGTCAATGGATACTCGCACAGGCAGGGTATTAATAAATAAGCCCACCATGGTTTCTACACCTTTTAAGTCGATGGGTCGGCCTGAGACAACGGACCCGTAGGTGACTTCTCTTTGGCCACTGTAGTGATTTAAGAGTAGCGCCCAGGCCCCCTGGAGAAGAGTATTTAACGTCAGTCGATGGTGGCGGGCTAATGTCTGGAGCTTTGTATGTA
>JBCCXQ010000104.1:0-12793 GCA_039191365.1 Cyanobacteria bacterium P01_F01_bin.13
ATGGCCAATTCACGTCATTCCAAACCTTCGCCCATATCCGTCCTTAGCAGTCTATTAATGGGCGCTGGACTTGCCACTGCGGTTAGCTTCTTAGCCTGGTCACCCGAGTCACCGCTGCGGCAAGAAAATCAGACGGCCATTGCCCAGACAGCCGCGCCCGCCATTACCCCAGCAGCAAATCCTAACTTTATTACCGACGTCGTCACAGAAGTCGGTCCTGCTGTCGTCCGCATCAATGCATCCCGCACTGTCAACCAGCAGATTCCTGACGTATTTAGCGAGCCGGGCTTTCGCCAATTCTTTGGCGACCGTTTTCCCCAAGGTGGCCGTGAACGCACCGAGCGGGGCTTAGGCTCAGGCTTTATCATCAGCGATGATGGTCGCATTATTACCAATGCCCATGTGGTGGATGGTGCTGACACCGTTACCGTCACCCTCAAAGATGGCCGCATTTTGGATGGTCGAGTGCTGGGTAGTGACCCTGTGACAGATATTGCCGTTATCAAAGTTGATGAGCGTAACCTGCCGACTGTGGCCCTGGGCGACTCAGACCAACTGCAACCTGGCGAATGGTCCATTGCCATTGGTAACCCGCTGGGTCTGGATAACACAGTCACAGTGGGCATCGTCAGCGCCGTCGGTCGCTCCAGCAATCAGGTCGGCGTACCGGATAAGCGAGTCGAGTTTATCCAAACCGACACCGCCATTAACCCTGGTAACTCCGGTGGTCCCTTACTCAACCAGCAAGGTGAAGTGATCGGCGTTAATACCGCCATCATCAACGGGGCTCAAGGTCTGGGCTTTGCCATCCCCATCAATATGGTGGAACGCATTGCCACGGAACTTGCTGAAAACGGTGAAGTACAGCATCCCTTCGTGGGGATTCAGATGATTACCCTGAGTCCAGATGTGAAGGAAGAGATTAACACCAATCCCAATAGCGGTCTCACTGTTGATGAAGACGAGGGTATCTTGATTGCTAGGGTACTGTCAGATTCGCCTGCAGCGAGGGGTGGTCTCAGAGCCGGAGATGTGATTACAGCCATTGATGGTACAGCTGTGACTGAATCCACGGAAGTACAGCGGCTCGTCGGTAAGGGTCAGGTGGGACAAAAGCTCACCATTGAAGTACAGCGCAATGGCGAGGTGAAGACAGTAGACGTTAGACTGGAAAATCTTCCCCAGTAATCCGAGCACTCATAGGGGCATTTCTTGTAGATGCCCCTATGAGTGCATCAGGGGTAAGGATATGGACATGAGACCAATGGGGCTTTAGGCATGTATATCCTTACTCTTTAAGGACTACCGATGCCCTATATAGCAATCATCTGTAGCTAATCACTTATTGTGAGAGCTCCAGACTTTGACTTTGTAAATTCTGTTTACCAAAGCGTGAGTCTTTGCGGAATTTTGTTTTCACTAATGGCATGCTACAATTTCAATCCGATAGATCGGCAAATAGGTCCTCTCCATATTCGTCTATTTATCATGCCTGATAAAGCTTTCAGCCGTGCTAAAGTAACTCTCATTCTTGATAGAATACCTGACAGAGTATAGGGCCAAAGTCCTATCGAAAACTAGGGTCAAAGCCTCAGGTACTACACAAGTAATTCTCAAATAAGATGCAGCCATAACTGATAAAGTCTTTTACTTTGAAACTGAAGAGGCCCTAAGGAGCTGGATAGAGCAGCACTATAATCACTAGTGAGATACTCTTATAGGACTGTCATAGGTCAAACAACAGTTAATAACATGTAGCTATGTGCTCATACGTAGCGGCTTTTTAAAGCTCAGAAAGCAGCGAACCAAGTTATCGTGGGAGCATGAGCACGTTTGACTTACCTACCTTTAATGATCAAACCCTTTGGCAGCTGGCCATCACCCATAAGTCCTATGCCAAAGAACATGAGTGTGCAGACAACGAGCGGTTAGAGTTTCTCGGCGATGCTATTCTCACCTTTCTCAGTGGTGAGTATCTTTACCAGCGTTATCCTGACCGCCCTGAAGGGGAATTAACGCCGCTACGAGCCGCGTTGGTCGATGAAAACCAGCTCAGCCACTTTGCCACACAGCTTCAGCTCCAGAACCATTTACGCCTCAGTCGAGGTGCCGAGAACAGCGACAGCCGCAATAGCAAGCGGGTGCTATGCAGCACATTTGAAGCGCTGATCGGGGCCTATTTTCTAGATAGCGGGCAAGATATCGACACCCTGCGTGCCTATGTCATTCCTATGTTTGACAGTGTTGCGAATACCGTCAGCGAAACAGCTATTCACATCAACTATAAAAGCCGTTTCCAAATCTGGTCGCTGGATCAGTTAGGAGAAGTGCCAACGTATCACATCATTGCGGCTAGTGGCCCTGACCACGCTAAGCAGTTTACCGCTGAGGTCCGGGTGAAGGGCCTACTCTATGGTCGTGGCAAAGGCCGCCGCAAGCAGGATGCGGAGAAAAAGGCAGCGCAGGCAGCGCTGAAAAAGGTAGGGATTAGCTAGGCTTCAGAGTTCGATAGAGCTAGATCATCGCGCTCACCAGTGCGAATACGATAGACCGCATCAATGGGCATGACAAAAATCTTGCCATCGCCAATGTCGCCTGTGTGGGCAGCATCGGTAATGGTTTGTATAGCCAGGTCTACCTTGTCATCGGCAACGGCGATTTCTAACCGCAGTTTTTGCAGGAAGTCGACTTTGTAGGTCTGACCTCGATATTTTTGAGTTTGTCCTTTCTGACGGCCAAATCCCCGGGCATTAGAGACCGTCATGCCGACAATGCCCACATTGACGAGGGCATCTTTGACCTTGTCTAGTTGGGTAGACCGAATTACTGCAATAACCTGTTTCATAAACCCCTGTCGCTAGTGCTGTTAGAACCGTTTACCGTCCTGGTAGGATGCCCTCTTCAGGAGAGAAACAGTGTATTTTGATACAAAAGTGCGTTAGATAAATTTAGCAGGTATCGTTACGGGCCTTACGTTTCCGTTACAACCTTTGACGGCACCTATTGACTTAGCCAGGCGATGGCCTCACGGATCCAGGCTTCGGTGTCGGCGGTTTTGCTGAGGGCTTTACTTTGGCCAACCGCCTGGAGTGCCTGGGTGATTTCGCTATTGGAATAGCCGAGGGCCACCAGCGTCATCTCCACATCTTCTTGGACTACAGAGACTGGACCAGCAGCAGGAGCAGTGATCAGCCCAGTCTGCTGCCGCCATTCGGCTAGCTTAGTTTTGAGTTCTAAAATGATGCGTTCCGCTGTTTTTTTGCCGACACCGGGAGTTTGGGACAAAAGGCGGGCATTGCCGGAGACAACGGCCTGCACCAGGTCATTGAGACTCAGGGTATCTAGCAGAGCCATGCCCATTTGAGGACCAATGCCACTGACGCTAATGGCAAGACGGAAGACATCGCGCTCCGCTCGTGAGCTAAAGCCAAATAAGACGGGCTGATCATCTCGATTTTGAAGATGGGTAAATAGCTGCACTGAAGCACCAATTGGGGGCAGTTGTCCCATCAGTCTAGCTGTGACCTGCAGTTCATAGCCGATGCCCTGGACATCGACAGTAACCACTACTCGACCATTGGTAAGCCGTTGAATATCGGCCAGATCCCCTTTGAGATAGCCAATCATTAGTTAGAACTTACGGCGCTGGGGAGGACGAGGCGGTTGCTGCTGAGGGGGCTGGATGTAGGACTGTTGCTGAGGGGGGGCAGGGCGCTGGGTAGTGGGGCCGGGACGACGAGATGGGGCCGTTGGTGGCTGCTGCTGCTCTGTTGCTGCTAGAGAAACCTGTCTGGCTCGCTGCTGGCGATCATAGAGCTGCTGACGGCCATTGCTAATAACATCCAGCATTTCACTAAATTGAGTTTCCATGCGCTGCAGCACCTGATCCGCGTAGGTGTCAGCATCGGTTTGGATGGCGTGGCATTCGGCAATGGCGGTTTTTCGCATTTCATCGCATTCCTGCTTGGTTTGAGCCTGGAGCTGCTCAATTTCCATCATGGTTTGCGATCGCAACGCGGCACATTCCTGCTCCACCTGCAGCCTTAACTGCTGAGCCTGTTGCTCAGCCTGGCGCAAAATCGTTGTCTCATTTAAAATTGCTGCCGCTTGTTTCTCAGCGGTAGTAATAATTTCCTGAGAATACTGCTCAGCTTCGCTCAAAATATCATTGCGCTGCTCCAGCATCTGCTGGGCTTCCTGAAAGGCACTCGGTAGGTTTAACCGTACCGCATCCAGCTGATCGAGCAGGTCGTCCTCATTGATCATGGTGCGGCCCATCACCGGTAAACGGGGGCTATCGAGAACCGCTTCCTCGATTTGGTTAAGGGCATCTTGAATATCAAATCCTGCGACAGGCTCCGGCTGCTGTTGAGGCATAGCGGCATCAGCTTGAGCAGCCTGGCCGTTCAACCTAGGATTATTAATCAGTCTGGGATCGTTTAGGGGAGGTTCTTGCCGTACCATTTCTGAATATCGTGGGCAACATGCTCAGGAACAAGATGACCGATCGCTCCGCCAAACCTTGCAATCTCCTTTACTAGACTACTGCTTAAAAAGCCGTATTCAGTAGACGTCGCTAAAAAAACGGTTTCTAAATCGTCTGCAAGGGTCTTATTAGTATGGGCCATCTGGAGCTCTTTCTCAAAGTCTGATAGTACACGTAAACCACGAATTAAAACTTTTGCCTGCCGTTGATGGGCATAATTGACCGTTAGGCCATTAAAGCTATCGATTTCTACATTGCCTAAATGGGCGGTGGCTTGACGGATTTGGACCAGCCGTTCCTCAACGGTAAACATCGGGTTTTTCATAGGATTGCGCGATACCACCACAATCACATGGTCATAGAGGCCGCTGCTGCGGGTAATGATATCGAGGTGACCTAAGGTAACCGGGTCAAAGCTGCCGGGATAAACTGCAATCACAGGATTGGGAATGGGGGAATGGATAGGGCAAGCATTGCCCACTAGGCATTACCGCAGCGAAGCGGAGGCATACCCGAAAGATTATTTGGGCAATAGGCATTTTTGGCCCGACTGATTATAGCGAGCTAACTGCCTGATGAACTGTAAAACTTCCATTACAGGAGTATCTTGCTCTTGCTAGCAAGATTAGAACACCACAGTCATTTCACCTGATTGTTATCCCCCATTGCCTAGCCCCGCGAACCCACCTCTTTACCCAATTCGCTTTCTATAAACCTTGTCGCAGCGGGTGGTTTCGACACCAGTCGCTGGCAGATATCCTGAGCTTTCATACATGCGCACAGCTTCCTTCAGGACTGTTGCTGTTTCAAGCCAGATTTCCTTGAAGCCACGGGTTGCGATCGCACCCTCCAACTGACCTAGCAAAAACCGCCCCAGGCCCTGACCCCGTGCCTCTGGCAAAAGGTACATCTTGCGAATTTCCACCGCCTGGTCGCCTCGCTCAATCGGGTAGTAGGCCGCTGTACCCACAACGGTCCCCGCCTGTTCCACCACCCAAAACTCACCGTCTTGATAGTAGGACTCCACCTGCACCACATCGATATCGGCCCCAGTTGGTTCCCAGCCCAGCCCATAGTCAGTAAGCACCTGACCAATCAGAGCAGCAGCAGCCTGTCGGTCAGCCGATTGCCAGTCGCGAATTAGGAAGGACTTGAAGGGAGTATGCATTCAACTATGAACCCTCGGTGCCGGATGAAGCGTGGCCAAAATCTCACTCTCAGCAACGGCCAGCTCTTCTAGTCGGGGAGTGACCACATCTTTACCAAACTCATTGGTGGCCAACACCCAGTAGGCCCCATAGTGACGAGCTTCAGACGCCATCAGACTTTTATAAAATTTTGCCAGGTCTGGTTCAGGGCAGTATTCCCCCAATAGCCCCAAACGTTCGTGGCTGCGGGCTTCGATCAGGGCAGATACTAAGAGTAAATCGAGCTTGCGTTCCGGGTCGTTGGCACGCACGTTTTTACGCAGCTTGGCTCCGTAGGGACCCGCTGCCAGGGCACGCAGCGCAACACCCCGGCGGGCCAACCACTGGTTTACCTGTTTGAAATGGCTCAGCTCTTCTTGGGCAATCTCGGTCAGTGCCTCCACCAGGGCCGTATCGCTGGGGTACAAAAACATTAGCTTAATCGCGATACCAGCGGCCTTACGCTCACAGTGGGAATGGTCTAACATCACCTCGTCCAGGTTAGCCAGGGCCTGTTCGACCCATGCCTGGGAGGTGGGAGTTTTAAGAAATTTGATTGTCTGGGGACGGCTGGAAGTGGCGGTCACAAGTGCGCTAGAAAAAGAAGGTAGAAGTCAGAATAAAAATTCAGAAAGTGCGCCTTAAAAAGCTTAAAGCACTCTTCTCGCTTCTATATTCTATATTCCTGATTCCACCTAAACTTAATTCTCATACACCCGATTGAGCAATACCATTACCGCCGGTTTCTCCTGAAACTCAATGGCAATACCTTGAGCTGCGATCGCAATCACCTGGCCGCTCTTGTGGGTAATGCCAAAATTCATGGAAAACAGTTCAGCCGGATCGGTATAGCATCGACGCAGCACTGAGCGTACCTGCTCCATATCTTCGTAAGCAATCAGACTTTTAATAGACGGTAAGCGCAGCAATTCTTCGGGGTCCTGCCCAAACAGTCTGGCCGCTCGATTGTTAATTTGAACAATCTTTTTACCCTGTACAACCACTGCGCCCACCACATCGCTGGTCAATATCTGTTGACAAAACTCTTGATAATGTTTGAGGCGACTGCCCAGAGTCTGGCTGACAATCTGCAACTTTGCGTTGTCTAATACCAGGGCCATCTGATCGGCTATCGCTCCAATCAAATCTGGGATTGGCGGTTCAAAATGTCTGGGTTCTGAATGGGTGAGGGTGATCAACCCTAAAATTCGATTGCCTCTGACCATCGGTGCACACATTGCCGAACACACTTTGTAGGGTTGATCAGGCAGATTCACCCAGCGGCTGTCCAAACGGGTATCTGGAATGGTCTCCACCTTGCGATGCTCCACGACCCAACCGGCTAAGCCCTTTTCCAAAACCTGACCCACCAGATTCTGACGTTCGCGTTCCGTAGTACCTGCTCGGGTCAAAACACACTCGATAACTACTTTGGCCTCATCCAACAAAAAAATACTGCCACTGGTCGCTCTAGAAATATCCACAGCGACATCCAGAGATTGTTTCAGAGTAGCTTTTCGTCGCATTCTGCCAGCACTCGTTCGGGCCAGAGCCACCTGGTCCTGTATCCACTGAAGTTGTTTTTGGTAGGCCGTATTCTCTTGCTGTAGCTTAGTAACTTTCTCTCGCAGGGCGGTTACATCTGCTGTTAGCTTGCCCCCTGAGGCCTGCTGCTGAGTCATCTGCTGGGTGGCAAACTGCAGCACTGACACCAGTCCCCGTAGCAGCTGCAGATCATCCTCGGGTAGAGACTTTACGTCAGTAAGCTGGGTGATATTTTTGTAGAGCGCGCCCAGTTCATCTGTGAGTGCTTCTTTGAGCAATTTTTGATTATCCATGCCTGATATCCATTCCTGGTAACAGTAAACCCACCTGAGCACCACTAAAGGCTACAGCGATTTTAGAATGACTCCCGAAGAATTTTCTGAGGCTAATGAGATTACACTGGGGCTGTGGCAACAGGCATAATCATGCATCGGTTTTTGCTAAAACGACTGCGACGCAAGATTCTATGGGTAACGTTACTGGCCTTGGTGTGGCTACTGTGTAGCGGCGAAGCAGCGGCCAGCCCCCTGGTAGAGAGGCTCTCTACGTTTCCTGATTGGTCAAATAAGCCGCCAGTGCAGCCGTCAGAGGGGGATTTAGTCTACCCAGATTGGATGGATGGCTCCTGGCGGATGACGTCTACCCTACTAGAGATGGTAGCGCCAGTGGCTCCAGATGTAATCACTCCAGGATTTGAAGGAAATCGTCAATTTCTGGATGTGGCCATTGAGGCGAATATTCGTTTTCGAAAGGATCGCGTAAACCAGGGGAAGTTTCTCAACCGACCATTAAAAATAACCGAGGGGGTGGTATCCGACCGCGCTTTTAACGGCCTGAACCTGGGGCGAGCCTATTTGGGCGATGACTGGGTGAAAGCAGTCAAAGTGGATCCTGACAATCCCAACCGTCAGATTACGTTCCTAAAAGATGCTCAACAGCTAGTGTCTACAGTCACTGGTAGAGCCGTGGAGCAACCTGACCAGGATACGTTTATTACCACCGAAGTATTTCAACAGTTTTTTCGCGGCGGACGGCCGACTGTATATCTAAACGAAGTGGAGAATACAACGGCTTATCATCGTCAGCGGGATCACATTGTGGCCGATCAAATTACAGCCGTGTACCTATCGCCACAGGATCCAGATTACTTCAAAGCGATTGATCAGCCAGTTGCCCTCTATCGCTACGGACTGGAGCTGTATCCGATCGAGAAGAATACTTAAGGAGATATCCCAGATCCTTTTATAGGTTGAATTTCCCAATCACGTTGCAGGAGTGCATAGATTTCATGATCAACAAAATGGTCGTATAGCCACTCTGCTTCATGGGCAGTGCCCTCATGGTGAAAGCCCAGTCTCCTTGGAATTGCACGGCTACGATGGTTACCCGTCGCACACATGATGACAATCCGGTTGAGGGCGAGGGTGGTAAATGAATACTCAACCATATGGCGGCAGGCAGTTGTCATAATGCCTTGGCGTTGATGGGGGGCTGCCAGCCAGTAACCGATATAGCCGACCCGATTGGCCCAGTCGATTTGGTTGTAGCCGATGACGCCGACAATACAGTCGTCATAGCAAATAGCCGCAACAACTCCCCCAGTATTAGCAAACTGTTCTAGACTATTGCGAATAAAATTGCGAGTATTGGCTGGCGTTTGGGTCTTGTCTAGCCAGGGTAGCCATTGCCGCAGATAACTCCGATTGGCATCGGTCAGGGCAAATAGCTCAGGAGCATCAGTAAGCTGAAGCGATCGCAACTCCAGCCGCTGATTAAGCCGATAGGAAAACATACACTAGGCACAGCACCCGTCGCCCATCATATTACCCCCCAACTGTCACCATGCCATACGTCAATATTCAAATTACAACTGGAGCCACACGGGACCAGAAAGCAGAGCTGGTCAACGATGTCACCAATTCCTTAGTCCGCGTCCTGGGCAAACAGTCCGAGCACATTCACATCGTTATCCAGGAAATCAATGAAGAAGACTGGGGATATGCAGGTCTCTTAACCGATACCTGGAAACAACAGCAGCAACAGCAACAATAAGGACATTTCCAGGCAGGAAGTAGTAATCATCCAGTCCCCAAACCCGTTCTCAATACCGCACCTTCAAAGTCACCTTGACCTCAACACCCTGTTCCCCCTCTGCTACCGTTGGGTTTCCAGACCAGCGGTTACCAGAGTAGCTATCACCTTTGGGCACCACATCAGTCCCCGGTGCTTGTACTACGGCATCATTCACCTGGATATCGATCACCTCTTGAATGGCAAACCCTAGAGGATCGAGGGCGACCTTAGCCTGGGTCTGAGCATCGGCGATGGCTTCTTTTATAGCGTTATCACGAGCGGTCAGAATATCCTGCTCGGATGCTAAGTATTGAATGGTGGAGATATGGTCTATGTCGGTTGCGATCGCATCGTCCAACACGCCAATCTTGTCGACCGGTACTTGAAATTCGATGTTTTGATAGCCTTCAAAGCCTTCTTTTTGAGGTTTTCCATCACGATCGAACTTGAGATTTAGATTGATATTTGAGGTTTTAACGCGGGTTACATTTTTCGATTTCAATAGACTGACGAGGGCAGATGACCGCTGATCCAATATTTTATGGGCAGCTTTAGCGCTATTGCCTTTATCTGATAAGCCGAGGGTGATTTGGGCCAGGGTGGTGGTGGCCGGGTCCTGGCCGTAGCCGGTTACCGCTAGGGTGCGGGGTATCGCGGACTGTTGAGCTGTGGCAGGTCGTCCGCTGATAGTGAACAGAATGACGGCAGCTAATACCCATGGCAGCAGTGACTGCACTATTTTTACGAGTCGTTGCATAGGATCTCCAGGTTAAATTTGCCTAGTGATCCCCATTTAGTCATCGTATTTCCGTATGAGGTGTGCGCTCTCGATGATGAATTTACTCAAAATTTAATCCCTGTAATAATGGGAACAAAATGAATTCAAATTGAGCATAAGGGTTAAGAATTAACTGCTTGAACCAGTTCGAGTCGTTGGCAAATCAAGTTGGCAATCTCTGCAGCCGGGCGACCTTTAGCATCGACATCGCCATCCACAGAAAAGACACCTGCCACATCCCCATCATCGACTCTCACAAACATCACCTCATCATCCCGCCGTTTTTTGATCAGGTCACGAATTGCCCGTGCTTCAAGGTGACACCATTCTTTTTTGTCGTAGGCCTCGCAGATAAAGACAACAATCAAATCTGCATCATTGTGGTAGATATTTTGCAGATAGATGTCGAGATTGGGGCGGGCTAATTCGGCTTCATAGAAGAAATCGTAGAAGATTTTCTCCTGGGTAAGTGTTTGAGCAAGCACATCGGCAATCTGAGCGACAAAAGTCCGATGTTCGCCAGGGAATGACAGGGCAACATTAAAGCGCTTGTTCCCTGGTTGTGGTGTAGGAAGAGTCTTGGGCTGGTGGTTTCTGTCTACTGAGAGGGGATATCGTGTCAGAATACCGCCCTTGAGTTCAGAGATAATCTGATAAGTCTCTTTGGCTCGATAGTTATACTCTTCACCAGTCTCTGGATAAATAAAATTAGAGTCTTTAACCTCCGGGTCACGGAGGTCTCGCCAGCGGTTCATAGCATCAGCAAGACAGGTTTCGGCTTGGGAAATGAGGTCTTGAACTTCTGTGGAGAGTTCATCTCGTCGAGCTGGGATAAAGGAGTCAGTGCCATGTAGTTGTACGGCCTGTAGCAAGAGAGCTTCGGCACGGTGGTGGAGTCCTCCCACAATACCCCAGGCGTAGCCGCACTCTGGGTCGTTAGCTGCGAGGAGTTCGGGGTGGCCAGTTTTGTCGTTAGCAGGGATACCGTCATCTAGGGCGAGGCGGATATCGGCCAGGGCGGCTTGGTAATTGCCCTGGAGTAAGTGCAGACGGGCCTGCTCTAACAGCAGGTCAATATGATAGATGCCATAACCACAGTCGCGAGCAATTTTGAGTCCCTCATTAAGGGCATCTTGAGCTGCTTGCAATGACTCTTTCCTGACTCCTGACTCCTGACCCCTGACTTCTGCTTCTGTTACTGCCAACTCAATACGAACCTTGAGCAGCGCAGCCCAGCAAAGTATTTCTTTAGAATCTCTGGCTAAAGCCCAGTTATGCGCTTCTGCATAACAACTTCTTGACAGAGGAATTTCATCGGAGCTGAGGAATAACTCTGCAAGTACCAGATTACATTTCGGAATATCGAAACCAAATCCTTGCTGTGTGCAAATCTCCTTATTCGCCTCTGTCAGTCGCTGAGCTTCACCATGGCGACCGAGGTGGGACAGCAACAAGGTGTACTGAATACCGCGAAGACCGTAAAGCGGATCATCGCCATCAACTTGCTGTTGCCACTGAAGGCACTGGCGAAAATCCTCCAGGGCGGCGCTAACCGTACCCCGCTGCCCCTGGGCTGCCCCTTGCAAAGAGTATGAATCCCGCCGTCCCCTATCATCGTCGGTCTGCTCGGCCAGACGCAACGCCTTCTGGGCCATTGCCAAGGTCAACCGCAGTCGCCCGGCCAGCAGCCAGCTCTCAGACAGGTTCCGGTTGCCAGTCGAGGCGTTTTTCCAGTTCTCCTGCCGCATAAACATTTCAGTAGCGGCTTCATAGCAGCGAGCGGCAGCGTCGAGGCGACCGAGGTCTTTAAGATACAAGGCCCACTCGTTAATAAAGATAGACTGGTGGGCTTCAATCAGGTTCAGGCAGGGCAGCGGCTCTGACGGATGGGGCTCTCGCAGCATCGCCGCCACGGTTTCCGGCGACTGCCCTGCCCCAAAGGCCCGACATATGCGATAACCCCGCTCATAGGCCCCCAGCCGCCAGCCCAGGTTTTCGTACCCACAAATCTTGTTCTGGTAGATCTCCCAAGCTTCTGGCACCTGACCACTGGCGATGGCATGGTAGACAATCTCTTCCAGCAGGTCCAGGGTGGCCGACTCGGCAGGGTTTTTACCAGGGGCATCCCCCAGGGAGACTTCTAACCCGGTGCGAATCGCCTGATGACTGACGCTGGCTACGTCGCCACCAATGCCCTGAACAAAGCCGTCCCGTACAGCGGGGTGAATGTTATACAACGTGCGAGTCTGACCCGTCTGACGAACCCGAATACGGGTAACCTCAATAATCCGCATCTGCACCAGCCAGTCCAGCTTGCGCTGCAGCTGCTGGGCATTGAGCCTCGCCAGGGCTATCCCTGATACCTTGGCTTCCCCAGTAAAGATAGCTGCCAGGGTGTCTGCCTCCACTTCCAACCGAAATAAACAGACTCTTTCCAGCAGAGCAATAGCAGCAGGGTCCTTTTCCAGCATTGCCTCTTGATATCGCTGGGCCACACGTGCAAAGCGAAACCCCTGCTTCAGCACGGCACGCTTAGCAGGGTCTGGTTCTTGCCGGACGGCGTCTTCTAATTCGTCAGCGGTCCCCAGCACCATAGGTGTGTCAGGGTCGCCATTGCCATACTCTTTGATATAGCCCCCAGCTAAATCCACGGTCAGGGCATGGTTGCCACATTCTTTGACAATGCGCTCCAGTGCCAAATCATTACCCTGCACCCCCCGCTGC
>JBCCXQ010000105.1:0-11710 GCA_039191365.1 Cyanobacteria bacterium P01_F01_bin.13
CCCCAGTTCACTGGTGGTGGTGGAATGGCGAGCGTTAACGGTGATCATGTTAGACCTGATGGGTGAGCGTATTCGCCAGTTACTCAACAAATCTGCAGAAGAGTTTCCCCTGATCAAAATCTTAGAAGGCGGTACCTGGGCCGCCGGACGTCGCATTGCTAAGCAGCTGCGCCCCACAGGCATACCGCCGATTTCGATTGAGAGCGATGGTACGGTGTTTTAGGAGAGGGGGAATGGAGAATGGAGAAGGGGGGAGAGATGGATAAACTGGTCACCCAAATTGAGCATCCGCTGATTCAGCATAAACTTACACTGATGCGGCGGAAGGAGACGAGTACGGCTAAGTTTCGACAGTTGTTGGAAGAGATTAGCCTGCTGTTGGCCTATGAGGTTACCCGTGAGCTGCCGCTGGAAACAGTCCCGATTGAAACTCCTTTTGCGCCTATGGAGGCACCGATGTTGACGGGTAAAAAGTTGGTACTGATTTCGATTATGCGGGCAGGGCAAGGCATTTTGGATGGCATGCTCAAGCTGATGCCTTCGGCCCGGGTGGGGCACATTGGTCTCTATCGCGATCCCAGGATGCTGATGCCTGTGGAGTATTACTTTAAGGTGCCAAAGGATGTAAATGAGCGGGATATGCTGATCGTGGATCCAATGATTGCGACGGGTAATACTGCGATCGCAGCGGTCCATCGCCTCAAAACAACGCGCCCCCAGTCTATTAAGTTTGTCTGTCTATTGGCGGCCCCAGAAGGTCTGGCTAGCTTCCATGAGGAACATCCCGATGTGCCTGTATTCACTGCCGCCATTGACGACAAATTGGATGAGCACGGCTATATTTTGCCAGGCTTGGGAGATGCCGGTGACCGCATGTTTGGCACCCAGTAGGAGACTTTTAGCAAACTCCCCTCCCAGGAGGGGAGAGTTGTTGGCTTACGTTTTCAGCAGCTGCATTCGACCGTTGATTTCTAGAGGCTAATTACTATGAAACAATTAAAAAACTACATTGCTGGAACCTGGCAACAATCTGAGACCAACGACTACCTTGAAGTCATTAACCCTGCAACAAAAGATGTCTTAGCAGACGTTCCTCTCTCCTTGGCCAGTGACCTTACCCAGGCCGTAACGGCTGCCAGTGAAGCATTTACCACCTGGCGGCGGGTACCCCCCACTGAGCGCATCCAATATCTCTTTAAGCTCAAAACTCTCTTAGAAAATCACCGGGATGAGCTGGCCAAAACCATCACGACAGAATGTGGTAAAACTCTCAAAGAATCTCAGGGAGAACTGCAACGGGCGATTGAAAATGTGGAAGTGGCCTGTGGTATTCCCTCCCTGATGCAGGGGATTAACTCAGAAGACATTGCCCGGGGTATTGATGAGATTATGATTCGTCAGCCCCTGGGGGTAGTGGGTGTGATTGCCCCATTTAATTTTCCGGCGATGATTCCCTTTTGGTTTTTTCCCTATGCCATTGCCTGTGGCAATACCTGCATCATCAAGCCGTCTGAGAAGGTTCCTCAGACAATGCAGGCGATTATGGAGCTATTGCACCAAACGGGGTTACCAGCGGGAGTGGTGAATCTGGTCAACGGCAGCAAAACAGTTGTCGATGCGATGCTAGACCAACCAAAAGTCAAGGCCATTAGCTTTGTGGGTTCGAGCCCGGTGGCACGCTATATCTACAGTCGAGCTGCAGAAAATGGCAAACGGGTACAGTGTCAGGGGGGGGCTAAAAACCCGGTGGTAATTTTGCCCGATGCTGATTTGGAAATGACCACGCGAATTGTGGCAGATAGCGCCTTTGGCTGTGCTGGACAGCGATGTTTAGCAGCGTCCCTGGCGATTACCGTAGGCTCTGTTAAAGCTGACTTTACCGAGGCAATGGTGGCAGCAGCCCAGCAGCGAGTAGTGGGCAATGGTCTGGATCCCAATGTGCAGATGGGAGCCGTGATTAATCAAGGAAGTTGCGATCGCATCCACACCCTGATCCAAAAAGGCATCGACGAAGGCGGCAAACTTCTAGTAGATGGCCGCAACCCTCGAATCCCTGGTTATGAGGCAGGCAGTTTTATCTGTCCCACCCTGCTGCAGGATATTTCGCTACAAGGCGAAGTCGCCACCACTGAAATTTTTGGTCCTGTATTAGGCCTTATCCATACAGACACTCTAGACAATGCCATTACCCTGGTAAATCAAAGCCGTTGGGGCAATATGGCCTGTTTATTTACCAATTCAGGTGCGGCTGCCCGTAAGTTTCGCTACGAAGCCGAAGCAGGCAACATTGGCATCAATATTGGCGTAGCAGCTCCCATGGCATTTTTTCCCTTTAGCGGTTGGAAAGAAAGTTTCTATGGTGACCTCCACGGTCAAAGCCAACATGCTGTTGAGTTCTATACCCAAACGAAAGTTGTCGTTGAACGCTGGCCCAAAGAATGGTCACGACAATTTTAGGAAATCAGCTTGTGTCTTAACCGCTGTCTAGAAACGTTTTTACGCAGTCCCTTTAACTGGACTTTTTTGAGTCACTTGCATAATTTCGTATCGGTCGCCACCCCAAAAGCCCTAAGAATTCAGGTGAGCCATAGAGCGTGACCCCCTTTCCTAAAGCGATACAGATGGAGCGACCATTGTGGGATAAAATCCTGCCTTTTTCCTGCGTATGGGAGCACTCAACCCATTGCCCAGGCTGCCAGTCCATAGTGTAGATCAAATGCATCAGGCGATGTATAGAGTAGAACGCTTACCTACGATTACCACCGTAAAGTAAGAATGTATAGTTTTTGTGTTGATGATGTAGTTGTACGAAAAAAGGTATGCAAGTACACAGTCTATCGCTGGGTGACCTGCCATAGCCGATAAATCAGTCCTTCACCTTCAGGGGGTAGGACCGTAATAAACGTACCTGATTCAGTATGGGGACTACTAGCAATCCAGGTGCCCGTAAGACTGACTTCAACAAATTCGTCATCGACAATTGTTACATCAATGGCATCCACAAAATTTGTTTGTAGCATACTCTTTAGCTGAGCGATCCCAGGCAACGTCATCGGCAGCAAAAAGGTAGCCTGACGAGGTTCTATATGTAAGGATTCACCAGTGCGAACAGCTAGCATGGCTCGCTGAGTAGTAACCGCATCCAATGAAGCCGTTATCTGCTCAAGAAATAAACCGTAATCTGTATAATTCAGCTTCAACACAGCTGACAATCTCCATGAATGGTTGGTCAGTTATGCCGACGGCGGCACAGGGACAGTGCTGCACCCTAAAATAGGATTCAGACGAATGGGTTTAGGGGACCTTATTGCTGTGCAATCCCCCTTATTGTGAGAAAATCGCAGCACAAACACTTGTATAGCCAAGCAAAAGCTAAGCTATGGCATTAGGGGCATCCTTGCAGAATACTGATCTACAACGCCTCAAATTAAGGTAAAAGCTTATAGATTTTCTGTTGGGTATCAAGTAATTATGGGTTGGTCAATTTTCGAAGCTTTCTACCCTCTTTTAGAAAAAGACCTAAACCACTTAATAAAGGTAATAGTAAAGATAGAGAATTTACTGTAACAGCGACTAAAATCTTCAGGAACGACTTTAGCTTGACGACTCTTTCCATAGTTTTCCGTTCTCCAGGGAGCTAGTTTAAGACACTAACTGACTTGGCAAAAATCTCGATAGAAGGTTGCTTACACAGGTATCCTGTGCATGCTCAACGCAATTAGTCGAGTTTGTAATGTCAGTAGGTCTGTGCATTGGGGCACTAACTTAAAGCGAGAAGTCTTCTCAAGGATAGAATTTAAACCTTGGCCACGTCCAGAACTGGAGTTTTTCCGCTGGAGAAAGCTACAGGTTTCAACTTGGACGTGGTTTAGGAGTTGGGAGTCAGGACCCTTCTAAATTCTGACTCCTAGATTCTTACCTAATCAGAATTTCTCAGCTTAAGTAAACAGTGCGTTTACTCTACAGCAAGAATATGTGGATTTTATGTTGATCCGTTATGAGCTGGTCAGCATGTCTAGTCCGGCCATTGTAGCAGGGCTTTGATTTGGTTAGCTAGCTGGTCTGGTTCAAAGGGTTTGGTAATGACCCCTGCTACGCCCATTGATTCAAATACTCGCTTCTCGCCGTTGCGGGCCTTAGCGGTCAAAAAAATAACCGGAATGTTTTGAGTAGATGGCTTGGCTTGAAGTTTACGAAATACGGCCGGGCCATCTAATTCGGGCATCATTACATCAAGCAAGATGGCGTTGGGCTGTTCTATTTGAGCTATTTCGAGCCCCCTGGTGGCAGAATCAGCAATTAGAACATCCCAACCAGCGGTAGTGTTTAACGAGGCTCTGACAATGACGTGAATGGCTTTTTCATCATCGATCACTAAAATACGTTGAGTCACGCGTTGAACCTACCTGACCTTGCCAAGACCCTAAATCACTGGTTATGAGTCTACAGTCAATCGGGAACTTCCATCAAAAGCATGCCCCCTCTCTCAGCCAATGGGCACTGTGAAATAAAAACGGCTACCTTCGCCGGGAGTGCTCTTAACCCAAATAGCGCCACTGTGTTGTTCAATAATATTTTGACAGATGGCCAGCCCCAATCCGGTACCCCCTCTCTCGCGAGAATCAGACGAATCTACCTGCACAAAACGTTCAAAAATCTTGGCGCACTTCTCTGGAGGAATACCACGACCCTGGTCACACACTGAAAACAGGATGGTCGGGGCGTGATTAAGCTCGTTCTGGTCAGATGCATTCTCCTCAGGTTCAACGGTAACCCAAATGGTTGTGTCTGCAGTCGAAAACTTGATGGCATTGTCAATCAGGTTGGTGAGGACCTGACTGAGGCGATCGCAATCGGCAATGACCTCAAACCCAGGATCAGTCACCTCCAGGGTAATCCCCGCCTGATTTGCCGGGAGCTGAAACAGGTTAACAACTTGTCGGGTCAGGTCTTGCGTATTAAACGAGCTTTTTTGCAGTGGACTTCTCCCCGACTCTAGCCGCTCAAGTTCTAAAATATCGTCCACTAGTCGTACCAGCCGCCGAGAGTGTTCAGCGGCTAACTGCAATAATTCCTGTCCTTGATCAGACTGAATCGGGACCAGCCCCTTCGCTAATAGCTTTATTCCCCCGTGAATGGCAGTGAGCGGCGTCCGCAGCTCATGGCTGACGACAGAAATAAACTCACCCTTCATGCGGTCAATGATAAAGCGCTCGGAGATATCTTCACCAATGCTCATGGTGCCGATGACGTGGCCCTGACTATTGTGTAGTACTGTATTATTCCAAGCAATGATCCGCTGTTCCCCCGACCGGGTAAGAATTGTGTTCTGATAGCGCAGGGGCACAGCTGACTGGCTGATCAACTGCTGAAAATACTGTTTGACCATCGGTTGTTGAGATGGGGATAAAAATTGGGTAAACCAGTCCTCGCCAAATACCTCAGCGGCCGTGTAGTCCGTTAGCTTTAGCAAAAAAGGGTTAGCGTAGGTGATCTGGCCGTCGCAGTCGAGACCCACCACGGCCAGGTGGACACTTTCAAGCAGGGTGCGCCAGCGCTCCTCAGCCTGACGCAGGTCAGCTGTTCGTACTTCGACTCGATCTTCTAGCTCAGCATAGGACTGCTGTAGGGCCTGCTCGATTTGCTGACGTTCGGCTTCGATGCGTTTGCGATCGCTAATATCATTGGAAACCCCCACAATCCCCACCAGGACACCCCGATCATCATAAATCGGAGAATCGATTACCCAGGCTGGAAAGGACGTACCATCCTTGCGCTGCACTAAAAACTCCCCAGACCACTGCTCGCCCCGCCGCAGGACAGTCATGATTTCAACTGCTTGTTCTCGGGTAGTATCAGCTGGAGTAACATCCAAAATAGAACGTCCCAACACTTCAGCAGCTGACCAGCCATAGAGGGTTTCGGCAAAGTGATTCCAGTAGAGAATATGGCCCTCAAGATCGGTGGCGATCACCGCCTGAGCGACTGCATCCAAAAGTCTTGCTTGAAACTGAATGTGCGCCTCAGCTTGCTGCTGCTCAACCTTCTGACTTTTAATGCGTCCGCTAAGGCGGACTTGATCCCGTTTTAATGCACTATTCAGAGATTTGGTGAACTGATGCTCTGTCTGCTCCATGGCGAGCCGCTGGCGCAAAAGAACACTTTGGGTGATGATGCCCACTAATCGCCCCTCTACGTCAACCACTGGTAAATGGCGTATTTGGTGCTGTAGCATTTGGTCAAAAAGGGCCAGGGTATCTTTAACTTGGTCGCTAGCAATTGTTTGCACCTCTGCAGTCATCACCGTTGAGATCGTGACATCCACTGTCGATTGCCCTGATGCCAGGAGCCGCAGAAAATCTCGCTCGGTAAAAATCCCAATCGGGCGCTGCTGCTCGGTAACAAGCACATAGCTGGTTTGGGCCTCATTCATACGTGCGATCGCATCCTCAATCAACGTCTCCGGCGTTACTGTAAGCGGAAAGGAAATCACAGCTTGATCAGCTAACGACCATGAATTTGGATTGAGTGAATCAGCAGGCATTATGTATTGCGAGATGATTTTAGAGATAGTTCAATAGGCTGATTGAGAGCCCTAAGCCTGCGCCGAGTTGAAAAATCTAAGTGTCACCTAACCTAACCGACAATTATGATGATTTTGTGGGGGTTAGCCATAAGCCATCACATCACTGCCAAGACTCGATTACGGCCTACGGCTTGAGCCTATGTCAATCCCACAATAGCCGCTTGATACAACCCATGCAAATCTGTTGCATCCTGAGGGAAAACAGCCACACCTGCGGAGAACGTTACCTGAATCAAATGGTTACCATAAGTAAATTTTTGATTTTTCCAGTTCTGTAGGAACTGATTCAGCCGCTGCGTTCCCTCCTGACAGTTAGCTCCATACAGTCCCACCACAAACTCACCTGTACCCCAGCGAGCTACTACGTCTTCTGCTCGAAACGTGGCTCCTAAACACTCACCAAGTTGTTGCAAGATCTGATCGCCAATGCGTCGGCCATAGGCCTTAACAATCTGTTGAAAGTCGTCAAATTTGATCAACGTAAAGCAAAATGGCTGCTTCTGACGGTGAGCCAATCTCAGCAGCCTGGCTAAGTCCTGAATTGATTTTTGTCGACTAGCCATTCCCGTCAGATTATCAACATCCGCCTGTAGTTGTCGAGTAGACGCCCGCTCTAGCCAATTGAGGATGCGCACCACCAGTTCTGGGGCCACGATCGGTTTACGGATATAGTCATCGCCACCCGCTGAAAACACCTGTTGAATGGTTTCTGCTTCTGTATGGGCCGACAACAACAAGATCGGCAACTCACGCCAGCGGGGATCGTGTCGCAACATCTTACACAGGTCAAAGCCGCCTACGTGGGGCATGTCCACATCAAGAATGACGAGATCGGGCATCACCTGCTCCAGGGTTGCCCAAAAACGTTGCGGCTTATCCAACAGTCGCAGTTGAAATCCCCAAGGCCGTAATAGGGTTTTCAGCAGATTCAGCATGTCTGGATCATCATCGACGATTAACAAGGTGGCCGACGACGATGTCCCTTGTTCCGTCATTTTTGCCAGTTCCGACCTCGCTGCAGGCAAAGCCTCAGACGTCTCTAGTGCCTGCTGCACCTGAGTTATCAACGTTCTTAGCTGGCTCAGGTGCTGAGTCTCTAGACGGCTATTGGCCAGTAAAATATTTTCTATTTCCTGAAAGTGGGTTAGAACGGCTGGGAAACCAAAGCTACTCAGCGATCCCTTAAGCGCATGGGCATCCGTGACTAACTGCTGCCGTACAGTTTCGTTGAGTTCTCCCGGCTGTAATTCTTGTAAGGTGTTGGCCCAATTGGCTACGCGTTGCTTGTAGGAAGCTTCTACAGTCTGCCAAAGGGCTGCCATATCTATTTGACGGTCGCCGTCAGCGATGCCTGTCCCATCAGGTGTGCGTTCCGCTGGTTGCTGAGTCGAGTCAGTTGAAGTTAGCCGATACCCTAATCCGTAGACTGTTTCGATCAAATCGTTAAGACCCACCTGTTTACACTTCTGGCGCAGCCCCTTGACGTGGGTGCGCACAGCACTAGCATGGGGGGCATCTTCAAAGGGCCAAATCTTGTCTAGCAAATCATCCAGACTAAAGATGCGGTTAGGGTTGCGCAAAAATATCTCCAGCAGACCATACTCCTTGGGGGTAAGCGAGAGCGGAGTACTACCACAGCTCACCTCTGCACTACCAGGGTCAAGCCGCAGCTTGCCCCACTGCAAAACGGGAGCTGCATTTCCCTCTGACCGACGCAGCAAGGCCCGAATACGCGCTAACAATTCCTCTATCTCAAAGGGTTTAACCAAATAATCATCGGCTCCAGCATCCAACCCAGCTACCTTATCGCTGCCAGCATCCCGAGACGTCATCAAAATAATTGGTGTGCGGTTGCCTATGGCTCTGAGTTTCTGGCAAATCTGGATGCCGTCTAGCTGAGGCAGCATCCAATCAAGCAGCAGCAAATCGTAGGAAAAGCCCTCAGCCATTTCCATACCCGTATTACCATCCGCTGCCCGATCTACCAGGTAACGATGGTCTGCCAGCACTGCTATCAGCGCCTCAGCAAATTGATCATCGTCTTCTATCAGCAAAAACTTCACGAAAATCTATTGAGAAGCGGCAATATGAAGATTATTCAGCTTAAACACTATTTAGAGCAAGCTAAGTTACGGTTGACACAGAACTCTGCTCATAAATCTTAAAAATTCTGAAGCTATCGATAAACATTGCGATCGCAGCGCTCCACCCCGACGGCCTCAATTAGCCTTTAGCCGAGCATGCCCTCTCACGACAGCCACTCTCGCAACATCACCAGTTTCTCCGCCAAAATTCGATAGTAAATCCAGGTTCCCCATCGTTCTTTATCCGGTAGTCCAGCTGTACTTAGAGCATAGCTTCAGACAACCTGCGGCTATGCTCTGCAAGATAAAGTCTGGGTAAGCGATCCAGATGGTGATAGCTGAGAGATTTATACGGTCTTGGCAGATTCCGCAACAGGCCAATGTTGCGGAACAGACACAGCCAACCAATCATGTTAGAGATTACTTTCATACTCCATATAAGCGGCGGTTTCTAAAGCAGCCTCTTGCCCCAAAAGCTTTGCCACCAGGTAAAAGGCGGCATCAATCCCGGCAGAAATACCACCGGAGAAGATCAGCTTGCCACTATCAACAACTCTTGCGTCTGCTCTCACATCTGCCGTGGGGGCCACCTGACGTAGCTCATCTAAGGCCATGTGATGAGTTGTTGCGGCCATGTTCTCCACCAAACCCGCTTTTGCCAGCATCAGTGCCCCGGTACAGACCGAAAGCACATGTTCGGTTTGAGCATACTGCTGATTTATCCAGGTCAACAGTGGTTTGTTGTTCATTTCCTTACGGGTACCAAAAGGCGTCCCATCGGCCCGTCTCCCACCGCCACCGGGGATGACTAAAATATCGGGCCGGGGGCATGTTTCCAGAGTGTAAGCGGGATTAACAATAAGAGAATTCCTGGCCGAAATGGGGGTGCCTTCAGCCACGGTATACACATTAAATGGGTCCGAGTCATCCCGCTTTCCCGTTACCGAAAAGACTTCGAAGGGGCCACAAAAGTCCAGGACTTCCACATCATCAAATATCAGAATTGCTACATTACGCTGTTGCATGGGTTCATGGATCATCACTACTGCCTGTTGCCCACTGCCCGTCTTCACCTGAAACGTTGGTGTTGTGGTTTTTGTGCAGTCCCCTTAGCTCTCAGCCAAGGTTTTGAGATTGCTTAGACCTTTCTCATAGTCTTTGCCAATCATACTGTCCATCAGGAAACCGAAGTAAGTGCTGATGGGTTGCTCCAGGGTAGGTATGCCTGCGCGCATATCTGAGTCTAGACTCCAGGAAACGAGAGTACCGTCGTCCTGAGGCGTTAGCGTTAAGGTGGCATCGGCCATGCCCTGATCGCCAAAGTCCAGATGGGTGTTGACGTAGTTAGGAGACTCCAGACCGATGACCTCTTGAGTGCCGCTACCTACCTGGGGGTCCTCGCTATGCCATGCCATGGTTTGCCCAACGCCAGAGCCGCTAATGGTCATTTCCGCATTGGGGTCTATGTCTGTCCAAGGAGACCAGGCATCCCACTGGTTAAAGTCACTAACTAAGGGAAATATTTCTGTCGGTGGGGCACTAATCAACAAGCTACGTTCCACATGTACCTGACTGGGTAAAACAAAACCAGCCATAAACACTAGCAGCACTGCAGCCGCTAGGCCACCAAGAACTTTCAATAACATGGGTTTAGTTTCCACAGATAGTTTAGAGGACTCCTCAGTGTAATGAAGAATTTCAAACTGTGGGATAGGCTACAGCAAGTCTTAATGAGGGGCACCAACTCAAAGCGGGACGTTTTCCCACGCATAGAATTTAGAATGTAGGAGATAGGAGTCCAGCCCCTTCTAGGTTCTAACGCCTACTCTTCTACATTCCTGCTTAACCAAAATTTCTCGGCTTGAGTGGATGCCCTTAATAAGGCCGTCTAAGGGTCTAAAGGCTGGGCAAAAAAGCCTAGATGATTGGCCACCGGACGCTCCCATCCGGGGACTTTGGCATGGATAGGCACGTTGAGCATCTGAGGGCCGCTAGGAGTTGCGATCGCAACCGTTGCAGACCCGCCCCCATCCAGACGCACAGCGGTATCAGCCCCTAAACTTTCGACCAGGGCAGTGATTTCTGTCAGGGTGATGCCTTCACTGTAGAAGGGCTGTTTGCCATCGACGACCACCAGCCACAGACGTGTACCGGTTGCATCCAATGCAGCAATGGTAACGGGATAGGGTTTGTGCCCCTCGTAGCCAACCCATTTTTCTACATCGTCGGTGGGCTGGCCATTTTCCAGCAGCATCAGGTTGCCCGCCACCGCCTGTTGGGTTCCCTCTGGACATTCGCCATACCACTGCATCACCGCCCGCTGCTCCTTAAAACAAAGCGCTGTGCGGTATTTGTTCATGGGAGAGACGACTTCACCATCGGATATGGCCAAACCGATAATATTAGCCGTTTGCCCGGTTCGGGGACGGTAGCTCCAGGGGGTTGCTTCTCGAAACTCGTAGAAAAAGTTAGCATTAACGGCTAGCTGTAGCCCCTCGGCAGTGATAAACTCCGAGGTCCGCTGGGCTGCGGCTTCTTCTCGCTCAGGAGCTGGCTGGCTCAGATCTACGCCGGCATAGCCACTGGACACATACGGCTTGATGCCAGGTGCGGTCAGGTCAATATCAACAATGTGGATAACCTGAGGTCGCGCCTGGTCCTTTATCTGACGGCTGTAGTCAATTCCTTTAAAAAGTGGCTGGGACGCAATGGGCTCACGACCGGGTCGGGGCAAAATCGTTGCCCCGTAAAGTGCCAGGGGCGTTAATAATGCGAACCAAATAATTGCTTCTTTAACGGAATTCTTGCCTAGCATAGATCCTGTTTAATAATCCGAAATTCAGCTTACCCTGGTTGTATTTTTTGACGATCTTTTTGGTGGGCGGTGCCCGGTGAAAGTTGCCCACCCTTTGTATCTTCAAATGTATTAATCTTCGATTACGCTGAATACTTGTTGCTGTTTATCCGCTGGTTATCGTCATGGGCTACTCTCCGTTTTCGCGTCGCCGGAGTTGGCGAATTGTATTGTATACGCTGGGTC
>JBCCXQ010000106.1:0-11585 GCA_039191365.1 Cyanobacteria bacterium P01_F01_bin.13
ATGCTCCACCTGCCAGTATTTGTTCAGGCTATCGGCTACCTGGTTAGACAGCAGCAGCAGCCCCAGCATGTTGGGAATGCCCAGGGCAAATACCATGATGTCGCTAAAGCGAATAACGGTATCTAACCCAATTACGGTGCCGCCAAAGCTGCCCGCAATATAAAGCAGCTTGTATGCCAGCAGGCCCTGATCTCCTAGCAAATAGCGCCAGCAGGCTTCGCCATAGTAAAAACACGAAATAATGGTCGAAAAGCTAAATAGACACACAATAATGGCCATTCCCCAGGTCATGATGGGAATCTCAGCTGCAAAGGCGGTAGTCGTCAGTTCAATGCCGTTGACGACGCTATCAGGACGATAAACCCCAGTGAGCAGACAGACCAAAGCGGTCAGGTTGCAAATGATTACGGTGTCGATCAGGGGTTCAAGCAAGGCAACAATCCCTTCGCGGACAGGTTCGGGATTTTTGGTGGTGGCATGGGCGATGGCCGCCGCTCCAGTCCCGGCTCCATTAGAGAAAACCCCCCGCTGTAGACCCTGCACCATAACCCCCACAATGCCCCCTTCGATGGCCACTGGGTGCCAGGCCGAGTGCCAGATCTGCCCCATGGCGGTGGGAATATCGCCCAGGTGATGAACCACAATCCACAGGGCTGCGCTCAGGTACAGACTCACCATCGTCGGTACAATAGCCGAGGCGACCTGGGCAATCCGCTGCAGACCGCCAATAATCACGATGGCGACGGCCAGGGCCAGGGCCAAACCATAGACCCGTGGGTCGCTGAGCCAGCTCCAGTGCAGCTGTTCTCCCAGGGCTGCTACGGCGATGCCGGACTGGTTGGCCTGAAACATGTTGCCACCGCCCAGGGCTCCCACCATGCAGAGAATGGCAAAGGTCCCTGCCAGTAGCTGACCCATAGGTTTGAGGCCCCGCTCGGTCAGTCCCTGACTGAGATAGTACATAGGACCACCCAGGACCTGACCGTCCTTAACGATGCGATACTGCTGGGCCAGGGTACATTCAGTAAATTTGGTGGTCATGCCCAACAATCCGGCTACGGTCATCCAGAGAACGGCACCGGGGCCGCCTAATTGGAGTGCGATCGCAACGCCTGCAATATTCCCCAACCCCACCGTTGCCGACATTGCCGTTGCCAGGGCCTGAAAGTGACTGACCTCACCGATCTCATTCGGGTCATCGTACTGACCCCGCAGCACGGCCAGACCGTGCCCCAACCCTCGCACATTGATAAACCCCATCCGCAAGGTGAGGTATATCGCCCCCCCTAGCAGCCACAGCACAATCAGCGGCATCCCCCACAGCTTAAAAAACAGGGTGTGCTCTAGCAGTGTCACCCAAAGGTTAAAACCGTGGTCAATGGTGGTCAAAAATTGGTTCAAGGCGTATTTTTTCGTTATGGAAATGAGGTTGGGATAATTCTGGAATAGAGTTCCAGTCATTCCCTAGTGTAAACCTATGTAAAGGATGGCTCACAAGGAAGCCTCACTTAGAAAGCTGCTTCACCTGCCCATACAGTTTTTCCATTTCCGGCACCGCCATCCCTATGTCAGCCGCTGCCCGTACTGGATTCCCCAAAATTGCCTCCACCTCCAAAGGTCGGCCCTCATCAAAGTCAATTTTCATGCTGGTACGGTAGGGCTTCATCTTCGTAGTGGCATTCAACATGTCAGTTGCCCAGGTCATCGGGATCTGTCGAGTTGAGCCAGTTGTGTCGGACAGATAATCAACCCAGGCGTTGGCAGCAATAATCACTTCTTTCATCAGGGTATGAATTTGCGTTTTCACCGCTTCTTTTGCCATCAGCTCATTGGTTGTTGCATCCAACACCACCGACAATCCGTTATAGGGCACATTCCATACCAGTTTGCGCCAGCGAGCGATAAACAAATCGTCAGTAACATCAATAGGAATGTGCGCCTTGCGGAAGTCGTCAGCAATTTTTAGCATGGTGGCCGTTAGCTCACGCTGTTGGTTGGTGGCGCTGTAAGCCCCCAGCTGAACTTTTCCGTAGTCCAGGTGGCGAATGTGGCCGGGGCCTACTTTGTTGGAACAGATAAAACACAATCCCCCCATGATTTGTTCCGGTGGCACCAGCTGCGCAATTTCGTCTTCAATACTTAGACCATTTTGTAATGTCAGTACCACTGCATCAGGCTGCAACGGGGGTATTAATCTGGCCAAATGGTGATTCTGTGTTGTTTTTAGGGCAATAACAACAACATCCACAGGGGGCATAGCAGCGGCATTGTTATAAGCGTTTACCTGGGGTAATAAGATGTCCCCATCTACTGACTCCACTACCAGTCCATGTTTTTTGACGTGGTCATAGTCGCTACGCAACAGAAAATGCACATCACAGCCGCTTTGCTGTAACCGTGCCCCGTAATACCCGCCAATGGCACCTGTTCCGATGATGGCATAGCGTCTGGCCAACATGGCTGTTCTGTCCCTGCTCTACTCTGCCCATCAATTGTATGGGGCAAGACGAAAAGCTGAAATGGCTGGTGTGGGGTATCCAACTAAACCAGGAAATTTTGGTTAGGTATGAATCTAGAATATAGGAGCCAGGATGTATAAGGGGGATGACTTCTAGCTCCTATATTCTGAATTCTATCCTTGGGAAAACGTCCCGCTTTAAGTTGGTGTCCCTGGTTTGTTTTGGAGCAGTCTTGTTTGGGTAAGTAGAGGGTATGCTGGCAATGTTTGAGCGCGATGCTGGTTCTTTAAACTGCAGATCTGAGATTGATCATGTTCGAATCCGAAGAGTTACTCCATCGCATTTTCTGCGATCCTTTGCCTACGCGCTGCGAGGCGGCCTACCTTTTTGGTCAAACCCCAGATAACGAGCCTTCTATATTTCAGCGGGCCAAGCTCCTGGTAGACCAGGGGCAAGCCGCTGCGATTTGGATTCCGGGAACGGAGGCTATGAGTGGCTATCCGGGGAAAACGGTCTGGTGCGATCGCATTGCTGCCTACGTGCCATTAGACTTAGTGCAGCCTGTACCGACCGAATCTACCCAGAGTTTGAATACGCTGATTGAAGCCCGAGCCACGGTGCAGTTTGCCAAGGCTCAGGGTGTAAAGTCTTTACTTGTGATAGCTGTACCGTTTCATCAACAACGGGCAGTGATGACGGTGATTACTGTTGCCTTAGCAGAATATCCGGCACTGCGAGTTTACAGTGCGCCGGGTATGGCGATGGATTGGCAGGCAACGGTGGTTCATTCCCAAGGAACGCTGCAGGCTAAGTGCTACGAGCTAATCCATGGAGAGCAGGAACGCATCGATAAGTATGGGAAAAAGGGAGATCTTGGTTCCCGCGAGGCGGTGTTGGACTATCTGCGACAACGAGATGAGCTGGGGTAACCAAGATTATAATACAGATGTGAAATCCATTAGTGTAGCTTGTTTCAACGTCTAAACTAGCCGTTGTTTTATAGCTTATTTAATAACAAGCGTTTGAACGTTTCTACGCCACCTTCGCAGGATTCTATTTCCTGCTGGTCAAGTATCACATGCAGTTTGGCTTCTATCTGGGCTACCACAACAGGAAAACTGTTGCCTGCTATCGCCTTGAGTTCATCGCTCAACAGCTAACAGGGCGCAATTATCTGGCTACGTTTTTGGAGGGTGACCCGCTGGGGTTTTGGAGATACTGCGTCCCATTGCATGATGGCGATAAGGCTCAACTATGCTATCTTCCCAAATCTGAAACTCTATATACTTTTCAAAATCTCCTTCCCAATAGCGTTCATAATTACGAGAGTCATCATCACATGGCATCCCATACTCTTCAATAAAACTTTCAAGTTCATGAAGCAGGAATACCTTTCCATGGTAAGGCTTTTTATTCTTGGATAACGCAATATAAGTGTCTGGAAACGTAAAAGACGTTGTTGCTGGATTCAAATCACAAATTTGTATTCTGATTTCAAGGTGATCTTTAACCAGATGTTTAAACCAGATTGATGATCCAAGAACGAAGTAGAAAGGATATTCCCTAACTGGTTTGCCGCAACGCTCTATGAAAAAGCGGCGCAAATCATTTTCAATTTTTTTCCTAATGTCAATATAACTATTTCCATATCTTCTCTGATAACCAGCACTATACTTGTGCCGATTTTTTAGCTCTTGGAAGATAGGGTTATCACTACCATCTTCTAGTTCAGATAATGTCAGGAATGGTTGACGATCTGCCAAATGGTAATGAGTAATGAAACTGGGTATTTTCATGCGATTACAGAAGAACACTAGAACCAACTGAAAGGCCTTAGGCTTACACAACAGGTTTTTAACTATCTACCCAATCAACGTCTTACACGGTTTAAGGAATGTTAAATCACCCCCAAGGGTACTGTTTAGTACAGAAGGAATCCTTATCTTATTGCTTATGCAGAGTATGACGAGTAGTCAATAATTGAGATAGAACCAGATGCCATTTCAGAACAATTACGCGAATTTAGTAGCTGAAAAGCCTCAATCACATACCCGTCTAATTCGAGACTATGACGGTGCTAATAAAGACTTTGATTTCATTATTATTGGTTCTGGCATAGGCGGTGGCATCTTAGCAGATGACCTGGCAGATCGACTCGGTGATAATAGCCGTATTCTTGTGTTAGATGCAGGTTCATTCATCTACCCCACCCATGTCTACAATATTAGCCGGATACCCAACTTTAGTGTAGCCACGCACTTTGGTGTCGATAACTTTAAACAATCTCCATCCGATCGGAATTTTATTGGCGGTAAGCCCCAATTAGCCTTTGGTGGACGTTCTATTTTCTGGTCAGGGCTGATTCCAGAGCCCCAAGGGTGGGAGCTGGACTTTTTTCCAGATAACGTACGTCAGGATTTAAGCTCGACGTATTTCAGCTTAGCTGCCGACCGGATGCATGAGTCCATCTCACTGGGTGAAAAAGCACAAGAAGTTGTGCAACACTTTCAGAACAGTTCGTTGAATGATGACTTTGTAATCACAGAAGCGCCTCGTGCCCTGCACCAACCCTATCTCAATGACGATAGTACACCACAAGAACGTTTTTTTGTAGAACCCACTGGAGTGTTCAATACCGCTGAATTACTGATTAACCAGGTGGGCTTAACACCGGGAGCTAACCAAGATGGTAAGGGACTGTTTATCAAACTCAATACCTTTGTAGAAGCAGTCAAGAATCTTCCCTTTGATTGGTATGAAGTTCAAACCACCAATACTATCACCGGAGAACAAGTTAGCTTTTATTCGCCCAAGGTTATTATTGCCGCTGGGTCTACGGAAAGCCCTAAACTTATCAATCGCTCTGACGTTTATCAAAGTATGCCCAACACCATTAAGCAGCGAGTTGGTTTTGGGTTAACCGATCACCCCGTTACGGCAGAGTCTCAGGCATATGTCTCGTCATTAGGTAATGTTGCCTTGAGTCGCCGAGATCATGCCAAAGTCATTTTTTACTCACGTGGTAAGCTTGATTCCAATGGTCATGTGAGATTTCCTTTCAATATTGAAATGAATATCAATCATGAATACTGGCACTTAAGAAACAACGATCCTTCCGCTGAACCTGTTGTTGATGATACTAGTAAAACCCGTATAGACATCAAGTTTAGCTTTGCCAATTGTTTAGATGATGAGAATGGAATTTTCTCCCACGCGAATGATGGTTATACGCCAGACATCGGTTTTAAGCGCTTTTCGGCGATAGATGATTTGTTACAATCTCGTTTCCCTGCTCTTGCAGGTTGGAGTGTAGGGCAGCAGGAGTTTTTCAATTTACTCAATCAAACAAGAAATCGTGTTTTTTCAGAATTCAATGGTGTGGACGTTATTACTGGTGAATACGGTGGAGGCAGTGGCAAACAATGGCCTTTCGGTTGGGGAACCGTACATCACGCCTGCGGTACCTTACGCATGCCATGGAAAGCTAACCGCAACGCTAGTTTTAATACTGAGTCAGTGGTAGACGAAGATCTTAAGGTTCGAGGAACTGCTGGGCTGTATGTTTGCGATATGTCTGTGATGCCCATTAGTACGGCAGCAAATCCTGTCCGCGCCCTTGCTGGGTTAGCTTTGAGACTATCTAATCATTTGGGTTAAGAGAGTCAACTGTAATTCATATAAGTAAGTGGTCCCAATTAGCTATTGGATATCCAGGCCTCCTTTTCCCAATTTTGGAGAAGAATAGCCCCAAAAACCCCAATTATGGTTTTTTGGGGCAGATTCTAAGAATTGAAACAGATTACTCGCATTTTATAAAAGATTATGCTGACCTACTTAATTCTATGCAAAATAGGTTTTGCCAACGCTTTCCAAAAATCTGTATCCCAAACTAATAAAGGGTTTGACATCCCTCCAGCAACTCTCGCTTTTGTCGAAAAGCCTCTGCCATGGCGTCCATGAACGTTTGAATACGCACTGTTGAGACCAGGTCCTTATGAGTCAAGATCCAAATATCGTGACAGGGATGGCTTTCGCCAGGGGGAACGCGTTGTAATGCAGGTTCCATATCGCCTAAAAAGCAAGGGATTCGGGCTATTCCAAGTTCAGCTTTAGCAGCGGCGACTTGGGCCAGCGGATTGTTAAAGTATCCCCGCACCGGTAGCTGGGGAAAATCACTTCGGCGAATCCAATCAGGCTTAACGTTGGCGCAATCCCAGCCAATCCAGTGACCGACACCCGCTTCTATGTCATGGGTGGCTAGATAGTGGGGCGTTCCATAATTAGCACAGTGGTATCGGCAAACTTTGCGACCGATCAGATGTTCCGGCGGATTTTCAGTAATGCGAATGGCGACATCCGCTTCTCGCTTGGTGAGATTCAGCACGCTGTAGGAAATGAGCACCTCAACATTGACATCAGGATACATGTCCATAAACTGGACAATATCAGGCATTAACAAATGTGTGACAAGGGCATCCGGCATTGTGACCCGAATGTTGCCACTCAATTGCACATCCTTCCCCAGGATGTAGCGTTCTATGCTGTGAATTTCATCTTCTACTCGACTGACCACTTGCAAGAGTTCCTCCCCAGCCAGGGTTAGCACATAGCCACAGGGCAGCCGATCAAAGAACCGGGTCTTTTGTGCAGATTCAAAGGCTTCGATACGGCGAGTAATGGTGGAATGGTGAACCGAGAGCTTGTTAGCGGCGGCGCGTGCAGACCCCTCCCGAGCAACCACCAGAAAAATTTTTAAATCGTCCCAATTCATCGCTGATTCCTTGACTGAGCAGCGTCTGCTTACCTGGCGCAAAAATGCACCAAGCAGGCGCAATTTCCTGTCTACACTTGCAAAAATATTTGAAATACCATCGATACTAACCTTATTTCAAATTCAACGTGTAGCGAGGAAGCAGCCTTGACACCTGAAACGACCGTATTTCTTCTAACCCTTGTCCTAGCCGTCATCCATTTCATGATTGGTGCCATTACCTATGCTTTGCAAGTTGGGTTTGCGACAGCACTTGGCTCTCGGGATAACCTACCTGAGCGAAAGAATCTCCTGGGTATCCGAGGTGAACGCGCCAACCATAACTTTAAGGAGACCTTGCCATGGGCCATTGGCCTTCTTCTCCTAGTCCAAGTCATCGGTGTGGCCAATGCTATGACCGCTTTAGGGGCCTGGATGTATTTCCTGGGGCGGTTTCTTTATCTCCCCCTCTATCTGTTTGGGGTTCCAGTTGTCCGGAGCCTAGCGTATGGCTTAGCCTTCATCGGATTAGGCGTCATGGCCAGTCAGCTGCTGTGATCAGGGCGATGTGATCATCCGAAAAATTTCCCCGCTTATCTTTGCAACAGCATAGTTCTGGTGCATCTATTCGCCTACCCATCCACCCACCCTGGCTTTCAGAAAGAGGTTTTCCATGCACGATCATCCACACCGTTTTGATGTGGCCATTATTGGTTCAGGAATTGCTGGCTCAACCCTCGCAGCCATTTTGGCTCGCCAGGGATTGACGGTCATTCTGTTGGAGGCAACCAGTCATCCCAAATTTGCCATCGGGGAGTCCATGATCTTGGAAACCTCTGAAGTGATGCGATCGCTAGCGCAATTGTACGACGTACCAGAGCTGGCCTATTTCAGCTCCGAAAACTATTTTGAGTATATCGGTACCTCCCATGGCGTAAAGCGGCACTTCAGCTATGCCTACCATCGAGCTGGAGAACGGTTCGACCCACAGCAAACGTTGCAGGCTATTATTCCGAAATATCCCCATGGCCATGAGCTGCACTTATATCGGCAAGATACCGATTACTTTTTGATGACGGTGGCCATTCGCCATGGGGCCACCGTGGTACAAAATACCCCCGTTCAGTCTGTGGAGATTCAGACCGATGGGGTAGAATTGCGCACCGCCTCTCAGCATACCTTTCAGGCAAATTATGTGGTAGATGCCGGAGGCTTTCGCTCCCTACTGGCCGAAACGTTTGACCTGCGGCACTCTGATCTAGAAACCCATTCCCGAGCTATCTTTACCCACATGGTTGGAGTGCCGTGCTTCCATACGGTTACAGCCTCCAAAGCAGACTACCATCTGCCCTTTTACCTTTCAGAGGGAACGCTGCATCATGTTTTTCCAGGGGGCTGGCTCTGGGTAATTCCTTTTGATAATCACGCCAAGTCTACGAATCCCCTCTGCAGTGTGGGGTTAATGTTAGATCCTCGAATGTATCCACTACCCTCAGACTTGAGCCCTGAAGCCGAGTTTTTCCAATTTATTGAACGTTTTCCGAGTATCGCGGCCCAGTTTCGACAGGCAAAGGCGGTGCAGAGCTGGGTCCGTACCGGTCGGGTTCAGTACAGTGCCAAGCAAGTGGTGGGCGATCACTTTTGTTTGCTGGGGCAAGCGGCGGGCTTTATTGACCCCCTCTTTTCCAAAGGGCTATACACCGCTTTATCCTGCACGTCTTTGCTCGCAGAGCGACTCCTGGCAGCGAAGAAAACAGGGGATTATTCGGCGGCCCATTTTCAACCAATAGAAACCCTCACCCTTGCCTATATTCGGACCAATGATCAACTGGTGGCTAATGCCTACAAGTCCTTTACTGATTATCAACTCTGGGCTCCCTTTTCTGTGCTTTGGCTTCTAGGGGCCTATCTAGAACTCGTTAAGCTCTCCAGCAGTCGCGCTCTAGCGACCAACTCCCAGGACTATTATCGGCATCTGCTAGGACTCAGGTTGGTGGGTGGAGGTTTTCCTGACTTTGACCAGTTATCCCAGCAGATCTACAGTCTGCTGAACAGCCTTCATTCAGACGGACGGACGGAGGCGTCCCAAGTGAGTCAGCAAATCCATCAGGTGCTGGAGCAGTTTCCCTGGATGCCCTACGCCATTCGAGCTGTTCTGCGCGGCAAAAGACATCTGCCCAAACATAAGCTGCATCCCAGACTGCTCAGGCCAAAGCAAGGGTTTCTGGGAAGTGGCCGCTACCGGCAACACTTTTTTGGGAGACGATCGCTAGCGTTTTTTCTCAACTTCTATCTGCGAGAACGAACGCAATACTCGACGCAGCGCTTGGGATTTAAGCGAACAGTCACACTTTGGAAAAAGGGCTTGGTGACACCAATAAAGCAGGGATATGCCGCTGTTGCAGCAGTGTTGATAGGGGTGAGTGTTTGGATGCACCATAGCCATCAGACGTTTGTAGCTAAAACCCTACAACAGCGGGAGGAAAGCGTCGCTGGGTTACTGCATTTTCTCCATGACCCAACAGAGTTTCAGTTGAACTGTGCCCAGCATGCGGGAGACATTGTTGAGGTTACCCTGCAGGAAAATCACCTGACGATTCAAGTGGAGTATCGCCACAGTCCAAGGTTGCAGCAAGCAACCCTAACTGGTCGTCTAAATCAACAGGGTATTTTCCATGGTACGTACCAAACACGTTTACCCAGTGGCGAGCTGCTGAGGGAGGTACATCTGAGTTTTGATGAGGATGGCTCGGCTCAAGGGAGCAGCAAGCAGTGGGGCAGGGCGATCTCTATCCAAAAAAGCTAATATTTTGTTCCGACACTCAATCGATAACAGCAGTCTAGGGGATTTGATGTCGATAAAGGTCTTGCTATAAAAAACTAACGGCCCCGGTCACCCGCCGCAAGAATCTCTCGGACTCAACGAAAAAACTCTGTACGATCGGTGTAAAACGAAATTGTTAGGCGATGGCAAGAGCGCAGTTAAAACTGCCCATTTTTCTGAGCAACATTGTACGTAACTTCTCACGCGGTCTGTTCAAATACTACGTCTTTAAATTGACCTGAACTGATGATAATTTGTTCAAGCTCTCTCAATTCTGCTTCATGGGCTGTCTTTCCTTTGTACTGAGACAGAGATGGAGCATGAACTTGATAAACCTCCTGTAATGCTTGATAGACTTCATACGCTACACTTGAATGGTTAGGCTTTACATCTGTTTAAGGTGTGGAACCAGATGCATCATGTAATCTCGCTTTCCAATGGCTACACCAGCCATTCGAAGAATGTCATAAGCCGTAACCATATGAAAGTAGAAGTTTGGCATTAAAAAGTCATTCACATAGGCGCTTCCAGACATCTCAATGTATAGATCCTGACTCAGATCGATACGCGTAACCCCACTTAGCTTTTGGTCTCCAACCTTAATGCCTGCAAGAAGCTCCTTGGTATTCGCTATATGTTCGTATGCTTGCGCAAGAGAGATAACTTCTGGATTTAAGTTATCCATCGGTTTGCCGTCACACCATAAAGCGAAGTTGCGTGGTTGATTGCAAGTGAAAGCAATCTGTGTACCAAAGGGCAACATATCAGCGGCAATACGCTCCTGCAGGAAAGACTCACTCTCAGCGAAATGTGTCTGAGCTGACTGCAAGAGGTGCTCAAGAGTCGTTAAGCGGCTTTGGAAGATGGTTTTGATTGAATCTATAGTCTGACTTGGCATTTTGTGATCCCTTGAGACTTATTTCAATAGAGCCTAACTGTATTTAGAGGCGTTGTCAGGCTAACGGAGAGTTGTGCCGCTTTAAAGCAATTAGCGCATCAATGGTATCGTCATTCAACTCTCTGAGGTAAATGGACTTCCAGTAGTAGTTACGCCCCTTGGGATAGTCAGCATCTAAGAATTTTTGTACCTCGGTATAGGGCATGCGATCGCTAAAATCCACAATGGGCGTTCCCAATTCCCGCAGTGGTTGAAGTACTATTTCCCCGTCCGCTGCAGGGCCAACATAGCAGGTTGCGATCGCAAAAAAAGGCTGATACCACAGTTGGCGTCAACTCACTTGCAAAACACCAATGCTGGCGTTGCTAAGATTGCCGCGCAGGTTGGCTATGAATCAGAATCGGCGTTTAACCGAGCTTTTAAGCTCCATGTCGGTATGCCACCTGGTATCTGGCGAAGTCGCAAGTCAGCTTGGTAGAGAAATTATTTCTTGACCAGAGTCCAGTAAGCTAACGTGAAGCTGAGCGAAAGTCATCATTTCAAGGCAAGCGAGTCTTGACTCTGTCTGATTTTTCAACCGATTACCGTAGCAGCTCAGTACAGATCTTATTCATGCTTGTTTTGTTTAGTTAGCAAAGACTGTGTTAGCAAGTC
>JBCCXQ010000107.1:0-11557 GCA_039191365.1 Cyanobacteria bacterium P01_F01_bin.13
ATGCCTGTGATGGGGCCTAACTCTACAGAGCCGTAAAGCGGAATAATTTCAACGGGCAAATCAATACTCTGAAAATAGCGGCGGGCGCTGTTGACAAACTTGGATGCGACGCGGCAATGGGGAGGCAGATCGAGAGCCGATCGATAGGGGCCATCTTTTTTAACAGCCACAGAAAAGCGACAGCCACCAAATCCCAAATCTGCTAGTTGGGCCACGTTAGGTTCTTTTTCATAGAGAACATCGTAGCCAACAATACCCAACTGAGCCTGGCCATATTCTACATAAACCGGCACGTCTTGAGCCCTAACCAAAAGCCCTTTAGCTCGACCACTACTATCGACAACTTGTAGCTGCCGATTACTGCTGTCTAAAAATGCGCTGAAGTCTAGTCCAGCCCCCTGCAACATACTGATGGTGTCTTTGAGCAACGAGCCCTTGGGGAGTGCAATGGTAATCATCTGGGGCGCTGGTGGTTAACTGTGTGTAGCCATTTTAACAATTTAAGTGGCAGGGCCTAATTAGTGGGGGCCTAATCGTATATGAGTGGCGGGTCTAATCCTAAGTGGCGGGTCCAACGGCTTGAGCTGCGGCTGCGGCTGCGATCTCAACATGGGTCCAATGGGTTCCTCCCTGGCAATAAACCACATAAGGCTCCCTCAAAGGCCCGTCCGCCGACAGTTCTGACGTACTGCCGTCAATAAACGTCCCCCCCGCCATCACCAGCTGACTTTCATAACCAGGCATGGCAGCAGGTACCGGATCCACATAAGCCTCAATGGGAGAATGCCGCTGTACGGCACGGCAGAACGCCACCAATTTCTCCGGATCCTCTAAGCGAATCGCCTGAATCACATCCCGTTGGGGCGCATCCACTACCGGGTTGACGGCATAACCCAGATCAGCAAACGTCTTAGCCAGCAGGTAATTACCTTTAAGGGCTTCCCCCACCATCTGCGGTGCCAGAAATAGGCCCTGAAATAACAGTCGATTTTGATTCAGGGTCGATCCACCAGAACTACCAATGCCGGGGGATGTTAAGCGACAGGTAGCCGCTTCCACCAGATCGGCTCGCCCAGCTACGTACCCCCCGGTGGTAACAATAGTGCCTCCTGGATTTTTGATCAGCGATCCGGCCATCAGATCGGCTCCTACTGCCGTTGGTTCAAGAGTTTCCACAAATTCGCCGTAACAGTTATCGACAAAACAAACGGTGTCCGGATTCTGGCTTTTGACCATTTGCACAATGCGGCCAATCTCCTCAATAGAGAGACTGGCTCTCCAGCTATATCCACAGGACCGTTGGATGAGTACCATTTTTGTGTTGGGGCGAATGGCAATGGATAACCCAGACCAATCCACCGTATTTGCCGATGTCAAGGGTAACTCCCGATAGCGCACACCAAAATCCCGCAGCGAGCCTTGACCGTCACCGCGCACACCAATCACTTCTTCTAACGTGTCATAGGGGGCTCCCGTAACTGCCAATAGCTCATCGCCAGGACGCAACACGCCGAACAGTGCACAGGTAATCGCATGGGTTCCCGACACAAACTGAACTCTCACCGCTGCGGCTTCTGCCTCAACCAGGGTCGCAAATACTTGATCTAAGGTCTGCCGTCCTAAATCATCGTGTCCATACCCCGAAACCCCTGAGAAATGGTGTGTTCCTACTTTATGGGCGCGAAATGCGGCCAATACTCGGGCAATATTTACCTTGACCTGGGAGTCAATTGCGTAAAGAATCGAAAATAGTGCTTGTTCTGTCGGCTGCAGGGTCTTCAGGCTATTCACTCGCTTACCTGGGCTAATTGCGCGGCCTCTAATTGTGACGCAAATTGGCCCCGACGTTAACGCTGAGATTTTTACATGACTGTTGCAAAAGTTGCGAAGCCTCCCATTAATTGGCCTACAGCGATCTTTATGGTGGCTGTACATCTGATTGTTCTATTAGCATTTTTACCAGCAAATTTTAGTTGGAGCGCCATCGCTGTGGCGCTTTTCTTACATTGGCTAACTGGCTGTTTAGGGATTACGTTGGGTTGGCATCGTCTGGTAGCCCATCGCAGCTTTAAGACACCCAAGTGGTTGGAGTATTTTTTTGTGCTCTGCGGCAGCCTCGCCTGTCAGCACGGCCCCATTGAGTGGATTGGCCTCCATCGCCATCACCATACTCATTCAGACAAGCCCGTTGATCACCATAGCTCCACCAAGGGTTTTTGGTGGAGTCATATGGGCTGGATTTTTTACGAAGTTCCAGCCGATAGCGATGTGCCACGCTTAACCAAAGACATTGCCAACGATCCGTTTTATCTGTTTTGTGAAAACTACTTTTTGCTGATGCAGATCGCCCTTGGCCTATTGCTGTACGCGATAGGGGGCTGGTCATTTGTGCTGTGGGGTATTTTTGTCCGCCTGGTTGTGGTCTATCACTGTACATGGTTTGTGAATAGCGCCACCCATAAGTTTGGCTACAAAACTTACGAGTCTAATGATTTTTCCACCAACTGCTGGTGGGTAGCCGTCGTTACCTACGGTGAAGGTTGGCACAATAACCATCACGCGTTTCAATTTTCAGCACGCCATGGCTTGCAATGGTGGGAAATTGACGTTACTTGGATGACGATTCAGCTATTGTCTAAGGTTGGGCTGGCTACAAAAGTGAAAGTACCCAAGCAAAAGGATATGCAGGCAGCTTTGCTCAACTGATGTTGAAAGCCTGAGACGCCTACTAGTGGCCACTAGTCCCTAAGGCGCTACGAACGCCGGGAGGTTAGTATGGCTCCTCCAGCCAAACCAACTGCCAATACGGCTAAAACCTTGAAGGAGTTGGATAGGAGCAACCAAAACCCTGAGATAGCAAGCAATATAGCAATAATTACCAAGAGTCCTAGCCAGCCCGATGTCGGCAACTGACTGTATTGCTTCCATTGATGACCAGTCCACCGCCATAAACGACGGTAGGGATGAGCCCCAGAAAGTTGCTCCAATCCAAATCCACCATCTCGAATAACGTAAATCTGCTGACAGCGATCGCAACCAAATGCTTCGGTCAGCGTAATACTTTGAATTTTTCCCCGGTGTCGACAAGTAGGACAGGGGTAGATCTCGCTCAAATCTACCTTCTGAACTAGCTTTTGGGAACGCAAGACTCGATCCTTAAAAAAATAGCGCAGCACTAGCTTGATAAGAAGAAGATTGAGGATTTAGGGAAAATGTTCAGGCCATAGGGTAGACATTCTATAGAACCTATCAACCCTGGGAAGTCAGCCAAGAAATTCAGTTCACAGTGGCCTATCACACCGTTGTCTCTAAATCCAAAATAGCGACTACTTTGAGGAATGCAATGGATCGTTAAGATCGACTTTAGAGTTGATACAGGTTGTAACGTTGCCTGGGCTCTATACCATCCATTAAAAAAAAATCTTGTTGCTTTACTTCGAAATGGAGCGTTTTCAAAAAACTCCCATTAACATATAAACGTGGGTTGTTAGTTTTTAGCAGTGAAGGCCTGCAGGTTATCCTTGGCTTTTGCCCGTTAAAGCATATATCCCAACATGGCATTCGACCTTGGTATAGATACTGGCGGTCGGATTGTCGTATCTCCTTATAACTCCTGTGATTTGGGTGGCGTTGGTCCACCCTTTTTTTTGCCAGTAGTTGATATGGGGAGGGGCATAGGCATTCCACAGCGAGCGTCCTGATGCGTTAGCACATTGGCGCGTCAGGTTAGCATTGTAAGTCCAGGCTTTCAGAGATATTCATTGGCTTGACTAACCTGACGGACGCTATATAAATTCCTCAGGCGCGTCTTACGATGTTAGATTTAAAATTTGAATCCACGTTTAGCTGTCACGCCTGGCTTGTGGCAGATATAGTCCTATTCTCTTGATCAACCTCCAGCAGCACTGTTCAGCTTTCGCCTGTGAGGCCGCCGCCATAACTTAGCCGATGGCAACCCCGTTTGATATCACTCTGCAAATTGTTTTAGCGGTTCTAGCCGGTATCACAGCCCAGGTCGTCGCTGAATATTTGCGATTACCCAGCATTATTTTTCTCCTTAGCCTTGGGGTAGGCTTAGGTCCCGATGTGCTTGGGGTAATTGACCCTAAGGTCCTGGGCACAGGGTTAGAAGTCATTGTTTCCCTATGTGTCGCCCTGATTCTATTTGAGGGTGGCCTCAACCTGGAACTCAGAGAGCTGGGTCAGGTGTCTGGTAGCCTGCGTAATCTCATTACCATCGGTACATTTATTACCCTGCTTGGCGGTGGTATGGCAGCCCACTGGTTTGGTGAGTTTCCCTGGGCGTTGGCATTTTTGTATGGTTCCCTAGTCGTGGTTACAGGGCCAACGGTGATTACACCGCTGCTGCGCCAGGTGCAGGTGGAGAAAAAAGTTGCCACGATTTTAGAAGGAGAAGGAGTTCTAATCGACCCGGTGGGGGCCATTTTAGCCGTGGTGGTGTTAGATATTCTGCTCAATGGCGATACCGATGTGGGATTTATCGTTGGAGGGCTGGCACAGCGTCTGAGTATTGGTGCCGTCATTGGTGGCTTAGGAGGAGCTCTGTTAGGCCAATTTCTCAAACGAGCCGCTTTTTTATCGGAGGAGTTGCGCAACCTGGTGGTCCTGGCCAGCGTATGGGGGCTATTTGGCCTGGCCCAATACGTTCGCAGCGAGTCTGGGTTGATGGCAACTGTAACGGCAGGTCTAGTATTGCGAGCACTTTCGGTACCAGATGAGCGGTTGCTACGACGGTTCAAAGGTCAGCTGACGGTCTTTTCTGTGTCAGTGTTATTTATTCTGCTGGCAGCAGATTTATCGATTGATAGTGTGTTTGCCCTGGGTATAGGCTCGGTGTTTACAGTACTGGCACTGATGCTAATTGTGCGTCCAATCAACATCTATGCTTGCACCTTAAATAGCGATCTCAACTGGCGACAGAAAATTTTCCTCAGTTGGATTGCGCCTCGCGGTATCGTTTCGGCCTCCGTTGCCTCGTTGTTTGCCATCCTCCTGACCGATCGCGGAATTAACGGTGGAGACTCCATCAAGGCCCTCGTATTTTTGACCATCATCATGACGGTGTTTATCCAGGGGTTGACGGCTCGTAGTGTTGCTAAGTTTTTGGGCATCACCCAGGCAGATGCGACGGGTGTGGTGATTGTAGGATGTACCCCTGTCGGGCGGTTAGTAGGACGGTTATTTAACCAGCACGGCGAATCGGTGGTGATGTTTGACACCGATGAAGAGGCCTGTGAACTAGCCAGACAAGATGGATTGCGGGTGTATTTAAGCAGTGCGCTAGATGCGGAACTGTTAGATGAGGCAGGGTTGAGTTCTATTGGTACATTTTTGGCCTCGACCACGAATGGTGAGGTGAATTCAGTCGTGGCTGAACGGGCAGCTGAAGAGTTCCAACCGCCTCGTGTACTGGCGATTTTGCCCCGCAGCGATAAGGAAACAGAGCAAAAACCTAATGGCAAAGGTAGTAAGGTCACCTCTACACCGCTTGCCATTAAAACCTGGAACACATATTTGAAAGACGATGCGGCTGAATTGAGCACGACCCAGCTCCAGCTTGAAAATTTTGAAAAACAGCGTGATCAGCTCAATAAGCTAATCACAGGCGGTGATGTGCTGCCCATCACCCTGCAACGTAATGGAAAACTGGATGTGGTGCTAGGACCAGCGACATGGCAGCCTGGTGACACCGTCACCTACTTGATCCATGACCCCACTCCCCAGCTACTTAAACGCTTATCTGGTGGTAAGCGAACCGGTCGTTTAATTACTGATACCCTACCTGCTATCCCAGACAGTGCGTCCCCTCAATCAGAAACTGACGACACTCAGGATGAGCCAACGGGTGACTTACAAACCTCATAGATGGTTTGCAAATGGTGTGAACTGACAAGTTAGTGATTACGCCATCTCACCTACTGGTCCAATATACTGCTACAACTGTTCGCCAAATTGTCTATGCTGATCTCAGCATCTAAATCTTGAGATGCTCGGATTTGTTCTTTTGCTGATTAACCCAGTGCACCGTTGCACTGGGGAATAGTGCTCTCAATGTGCCATGTCTAACCTCCCCAAATCATCTTCCCCAAGACCATCCGTAGTGGTATTGTTGCTGCGTCAGCTCAAACAGCTGCTAACCAGTTCCTACGGTATTGCGGCCATTGCGTCCCTGAGCTTTCACGGTGTCCTGTTTGCTGCTATTCCTCGATTTTCCTCAGTGTCCTTTGCGGCCTTTAGTGATGAGACTGTAGACAGTGAACCCCGCACAGTGCCTTTAGTGACCCTATCTCCAGAAGACCAGGGACGATTGCCTAACTTTAATCGCCCAAAGCTTCCTGAAATCCCCAATGTGGCATCGAACAGAAGCAGTACCTCCATCAGGAATTTACCGAGTGCTGATGTCCTGAGACGCACGCCTACGCCTAATATTTTTGAGCGCTACAGCAGCAGTAGTCGCATCCCCACGCCATCCGTCAGCTCCATCAATCGAAACCGGCCGTTTCGCAACCCATACAGCATCCCACGCCCCAATCTTTCGATCACCAATACTCCTTCCAAGTCTGATCAAAGTAGCGCTCGGCGAACTACCGTTATTGATGACATCCCTGCACCACCTGCTGTGGCTAGTGAGTTAGATACCGACAGAGATGCCGCATTGGATGAGACTTTGGTAGAAGAAACCCTTGAGCAACGCCAGTCAGAAGTGCCAGAAAGTCTACCCGAACTACCAGAACAGTCAGAGCAGGCTTCAGCGACAGAGAATCCCGAAGAGGTAGCAGCAAACCCTGAAACCGAGCGGCAACTTACCCAATTGGAAAGGCTGCAGGCTAAGTTTAAGTACAATGCAGACAACACAACAGATGAGGAAGCCGACGCTAACTACGAGGCGTGGGTAGCCCCGCCAGAAGGAGAAGAGGAAACAACCGTAGAAATTGCGGAAGTCAGTGAACTACGCGTCGACTCAGGGTTAAATCTGTGTGTTGAAAATCCCCCTACCAATGGCAAGGTGGGTATTTTAGTTACTCCAGATGGCACCTCTAGTGCTCCAGCCATTCTGCGTAGTACTGGCTACGACTACCTTAATGAAGTCGCTGTCCAGGCGTTGATAGAGACTGAATTCCCAGAAACAGAAATACCTGTACGCTATCCTTTTGACGTCATTGTGGATTACGATACCGCAACCTGTCAGAGCGGCAAAGAACTCCTAGAAACAGTGCAAAGTCCAGAAACGGTACAGGATGTAAACCAGAATGTTTCGGCAGATCAGAATGCTCCAGAAGAATAATGCCAGGCATTAGCATTAAATCAAATCCGACGGGTCAGGGTGAGGCCATGGCTATCGGTCCCACAAGTATTCAATAGCTGGTAAGTATTGGCTAAGGCCTGCACCCGTTCTGTTTTTTTAGGTGTGGGTCGCCACTGGGCTGGATGATCATAGGCGTAGTAGGTTTCTACACCATCGATACCTAGGGCGGCAACAGCTGGAATCAGGTCTTCTGGAGAACGGCGATATCGCACTGGATGGGCTAAGACAGCGATGCCTCCGGCTGCTTGAATTGCTTGAATCACAAGTTTGGCCTGCCGTTCTTCGCCGCTGGGGGCACTGCCCTGCAAATACTGTCTAATATGTGCATTATTTGGATCAAACGCATAGCCCAAAATATGGACATCAACCTCCAACAAACAAGAGGTTATTTCCACACCACACCACAGTCTGGGAGGTTTTGACTGGGTCTGACTGGAGGTCCAGCTAGATGGATGGGTCCAGTGCCAGCTTTCTAGCCATTGACATGCTTGCTGATAGCCACGCACCGTATGGTGGTCAGTAATAGCAAGGCCCTTCAGCTGCAAAGAGATGGCCTGCTCCATCAGGGCATCAGGGCTGAGTTTCCCATCTGAACAATGGGTATGCATATGGAAATTGTAGTGGTGGGGGCAGCTGTGGACAGTCACCTGCTGAAAAATGTCTTTTAATTCTTGAGCAGACTGACTGTTGGGGGGATGCGCGCAGGGGCGGGCAGAGGGCTCAGCCATAGATAGAGCTAAAAACTGTTCATGATACTAATATACCCAAGACTCTTAGACCGCAAGGAATTAAGAGGTTCAAACCCTTAGAAGTGCGATCGCATAAGATTTCTTTTGTATAGTCTAGTACCTTTGAATTTTTAGTTCTGCGGCGCTTATTAACTAAATTGTCCCTGACCGAGGGGAGCCTACTAAGAATATGGCTCAGGTCAGGGACAATTGAATCTACTGATTTACTTCAAATTGCAACTCTACTCATGCAAATTACGTAACAAATTAAGCTGCGTAATTAAAGAGGGCATCTAGATAAACCTTTGAAGTTTGACGATCATTGTCACCGTTTTGCACAAGGAACAATGACAGCGCTGCCGAAAATACCCGATCTTGATCCCAGGTTGGATGATTTTCCAAAGCAGGCAACCAGGCACTTCAATTTCAACTACGAACGCTTATCTGAAATTTGGATAACCCAGGGGTTGGCAGCTAATTTTGCTGATGGGGTGGGGCGTTGTCAAAGCCGAAAGGATGGGAATCTGAATAATCAAGAAATTGGTAACGACGAAAACAATAGGGTTGAGTAATTATTTTTGTTGCATTAGTTCATTTTTCGGCAGCCTTTTCTCATCGTCCTCACTGTCTCGGATCTAATCCCCAAACGCGTGCTACGGCTCTATCTTTCGTTATAACCTGTGGAAAACTTGTGGAAAACCCCTCTATTCCTGTGGAAAATGTGTGGATTCTATGGGGAAAAGTCATCGCAAAGATAAAAATCTATTGCATTCCTAAAAGGTATCTAGGACAACATTGCTGCCGGATAAAAACCCTGGAATGGCGTTTATTTGTAAGTATTTTTGACTAGAGAACTAGCTCGGCGAGTCCAATGTACTGAATACCTGTTGGGGAAATTTCAAAACGACAGGGCAGCACCTCGACGCCAGCTGAGATCGCATCCCGCAGCAGCTGACCATACTTTGGATCGGCACTATCTCCCGGCGCAAATTGATCACAATCTCCCCGGTTGATGAAGTACAGCATGACGGCATGGGCATCGGGAATAAGCGCAGTAAGTTCTCGCAGATGTTTTTGCCCGCGGGTGGTCACCGTGTCTGGAAACAGGCAGAGACGTTCCTGGGCCCAGGTGGAGTTTTTGACCTCTATATAGGTGGGGCGATCTACAGTAGTCAGTAAAAAATCAATGCGGCTATTCTCTCCGTAGGGCACCTCCCGCTTAATGCCGTCATAGGAGCCTAGCTGCTCAAAAATACGATTGTTCAGGGCAGTTTGAATCACCCGATTAGGGAGCGCTGTATTCACCCCGACCCAGGTGGGTCCATTGTCATGGACCTCGGCAAGTTCCCATGTATAGGCCAGTTTTCGTTTGGGGTTATCACTCTGAGAAACCATTACCCGACCACCCACATGGCACACCCCCGTCATCGGTCCTGTATTGGGACAATGGGCCGTAATCGTTTCCCCCGAGGTGAGCTCAATGTCTGCCATAAAGCGTTTGTAACGTTTGATCAGAGTCCCTTCTAGCAGTGGGGGGAACGTATAAACCTGAGTTGATGCCATTGGTGATGCCATGGATAAGGGGTCTCTGGAACTAGATGGGCCGTAACTGATTCCTAAGGACAAAAATTGATCTTGAACTGGGGGACAAAACTTGCTGACCTCTAGCTTCTGTGAAATTTGAGGATGCTAACCGCAGCGAGACAGGGTGGTCATCCTAAGGTTAGTATGCTTATTTTTTGGCCTTTAAGGTCTAGTTTTATCGGCTTTAAAGGTTATGTAAGATACCAAATGTTGGGTATTGTCACAGGCTGTGTCACTGTAGTTTTTAGTATCTAGTATCTGTTAATTTCGGTAGTGTTCTTGCTGGCTGACTCCGCGACGGCTGTGTTGTGATTGGGCAAGGCCGTAGGTAGATAGTTGAATAGGCTGAGTATCCAGTGACAAAACGCTCCTTAGCTGGCATTGCCGGTATTGTTGCGATCGCAACCCTAATCAGTAAAGTATTTGGCCTTGTACGTACCCAAGCCATCGCGGCCACATTTGCCGTTGGCCCCGTCGCCGATGCCTATGGACTGGCCTATGCCATTCCAGGCTTTTTGCTGGTCCTGTTGGGGGGCATCAATGGCCCTTTTCACAGTGCCATTGTGCGCGGTGTAGCCAATCGCAAAAAAGGCGAGATTGCCCCCTTAGTAGAAACGATCACCACTCTCGTAGGGGTGGGGTTACTACTGGTCACCCTGGCCATCGTTATTTTTGCACCATCCATTATTAGCATCCTGGGTAATCGCCTGAGCGAGAATGCAGAAGCCGGTACCATTACCCGAGACATCGCCATTTTGCAGCTGCGGATTATGGCCCCCATGGCCATGTTTGCAGGATTGATTGGGATTGGGTTTGGCACCCTAAATGCGGCTGACCACTACTGGCTGCCGTCCATTAGTCCACTATTTTCCAGCAGCGCAGTGATTATGTCCTTAGGGGTGGTGTTTTTTACCCTGGGAGACAAAATTACTGACCCCCGCTACGCTCTGGTGGGTGGAGCAGCCCTAGCCATCGGTACCCTGGCGGGAGCTGTGTTGCAGTGGCTAGTGCAGGTACCCGTGCTGTGGCGACAGGGATTGGGACGGCTGCGACTCAGGTTTAATACCCAAGACCCAGCGGTCAAGGATGTTCTCAACGTACTGGGACCTGCCACATTTTCATCGGGCATGATGCAAATTAACGTGCAGGTGGACTTATTTTTTGCAGCGGCCCTGCCCGGTACCATTGCGGCCCTAGACTATGCGAATTTGCTAGTACAAACCCCCCTCGGCATTATTTCCAATGTAATTTTGGTGCCCTTTTTACCTATCTTTGCCCGTTTAGCCGATCCCGTTCACTGGGATGAGCTAAAACAGCGCATACGCCAGGGACTACTGCTGACGGCACTGACCATGCTGCCCTTAAGCGCTGTGTTTATTACCCTGGCCCTGCCCATGGTGCGGGTGGTGTATGAACGAGGAGCCTTTGATAAAAACGCCTCCCAGCTAGTCACATCGGTACTGGTGGCCTATGGCGTGGGTATGTTTGTGTATCTGGGGCGGGATGTACTGGTACGAGTGTTTTATGCCCTGGGGGATGGGGATACCCCATTCCGCATCAGCCTGTTTAACATCGGCCTCAATGCTCTGTTGGACTTTATATTAATCAGCCGATATGGAGCACCCGGTTTAGTGCTGGCCACAGTAGGCGTAAACCTGGTATCTATGGTGGCATTGTTGGTGTTGCTCTCCCGTAAGATTAATGGATTGCCCTGGCTAGACTGGGCAAAACCTCTGGTACTCGTATTGTTGAGTAGTATCCTATCGGGCGGAGTTGCTTGGGCTAGCAGATGGGGGCTGGAAACCTGGCTCGGCACAGAAGGATTTATAACAAACCTAATTGTTTTATGTGGTGCTGGAGCTATGAGTCTTGGGATATTTGCTGTGGCAGCCTTTGCCCTCGGTATTCCTGAAGCAAA